>JAQVSH010000089.1 GCA_028700615.1 Bacteroidales bacterium | reverse complement strand
TTATCTTCGTGAACAGGCAGGGAATGACTTGCTTGAACTGTTCTTTATTTGCCGGTTACGAAAATAACATCCCTCCTTCCCCATGTTGCAGCTTTGCTCCCGGGCAGGGATTCTGATCTAAACGCTTCTGCTCCCCCAATCGTATGTTATAAAGCATAAAAAAAGAAAGCTGATTTTTGTCCCTTTTCCCCTGTCTCTTCCTCTTATCTGTGATTTAATTCGAAAAGGAACATGCAAATAGACGAACAGCTTATTGAGAATCCTTTATTCTTCAAATGGATTTATCACTCTTCCGCGGAAATCGAAGACTACTGGGAAAGCTATATGAAGCTGAACCCGCGGGAAACTGAATATATCATCCATTTCAAGAAAGAATTTGAGAAACTTCGCTACTCCGCAGAAGAGTTCCTGGAAGAAGACAAGAGAGCTTTGGCACGAAGAATCCTTCGTCAACTGGACTTGACCGACAGGCAACGTCACCGCCGTAACGTGTGGATTTCCCTGACGCGATACGCGGCCGTCGCGATTCTGTTTCTCGCTATCGGCAGTTCGGTGGCCTATCTTCAGATGAGGCATCAGGAAAGCCGTGATTTTGCACAGCGTTTTGACATTCCGACCAACAACGACGAGCCTGTTTTGATCCTGGACAACAAGGATCAGATCAGGCTGGAGAAAAAAGAATCGGTTCTGGACTATTCAAAAAAGGATGTCCTCCTTGTAAATGACGATCAGATCCCGCTCGTATCAGGAAATAAGGAGATCCCCAAGATGAACCAACTCATCATTCCTTATGGCAACCGTTCCAGGGTCCTGCTCCCTGACGGGACAACGGTTTGGCTAAACGCCGGAAGCCGTCTCATTTATCCTACCAGGTTCACTGGAAAAAGAAGGGAGATCATCTTATCGGGAGAGGCTTTTTTCGATGTATGCAAAAATCCTGATCAACCGTTCATCGTCAAAACCAATGACCTGGAAATCCGGGTTCTTGGGACACGTTTCAATGTCTCGGCCTACCCGGAAGACGCGACTGTCCAAACGGCACTGGAAGAAGGCGCTGTCGCTTTTCACAGCGATGTATCCCGGTGGTTTGAAAAAGACCTGGTACTGAGGCCGAACCAAATGGCCGTTTATGATAAAACGAAAAAAGACACGAAAATCCATGAAGCCGATGCCGGACTTTACGCATCGTGGACAAAGGGGTTGCTGAGTTTTGAAGAAACAGCCCTCTCCGGCATCCTTAAAAAACTGGAACGGTCTTATCACGTACGCCTGCACCTTGATGATCCGGCAAAGGGGTCCATGAAGATCAGCGGGAAACTTGATTTAACCCAGGGAATTGATGAGGCATTCGAGTATCTCGAACACGTTTCCGGGATTCAGTTTAATCTTCTAAACAGGAATGCCTATGAAATAAAATGAAAACCGGCAAATGGTGGCACATTCGCCGGTTTATCCAAATACCATCACGTAAACAGTATTTATTGTAAAATCAAAACAAAGTTATGAAAAAAAAGCATTTACCGGACTTCCTTTTCAAGGAAAGTCCAAAAAAACTATGGAAGGTTATGCGCTTGATTTGGATTTTTTTATTAGGGTTCATTGTAACGGGAAGTGCGAACAGTTACTCGCAAAATACCCGTTTAAACATTGGTCTGCAGAACAGCACGATCCGGAATGTCATCCAGTACCTGGAAAAAAACAGCGAGTATGTTTTCCTGTACAGGAATGAAGACCTGAACGTCGACAAAAAGGTGAATGTCGAACTGAAGAATGCGTCGATCAACCAGATTTTGGATAAAATCCTGGAAGGCGAACCTGTCTTCTATAATGTCTATAAAAGACAAATAGTCATCCGGAAAGCATCCGATCCGTCTTTCGTCGATCAACCTGTAAAGACCATTACAGGCAAAGTCACTGACGATACAGGCGGCCAGCTTCCCGGAGTCACGGTTTCCATAAAAGGGACTACGAAAGGGACCATAAGCAGCGGAGACGGAAGCTACTTTCTGCCAGGTGTCCCGGACGACGCGACGCTTGTTTTTTCATTTGTGGGAATGCGTACGCAGGAAGTGGCGGTAGGGAACCAAACGACCATAAATATCACCATGGAAGAAGAGACCATCGGAATTGAAGAAGTGGTGGCCATCGGTTACGGTACGGTTCGCAAGTCTGATTTGACTGGCGCCATTAGCTCCGTGTCATCAAACAAGATCGCCAATGTTCCGCAGACTGGCATTGCCAACCTGTTGCAAGGTAAAGTTGCCGGCACGAACATCACGACAACCAGTGGTGACGGTGACATGCAGATCCGTGTTCGGGGTACTACTTCCCTGAACAAGAGTAACGAACCTCTTTGGGTTGTTGACGGTGTGATTGGCGCTCCTTCCCCAAGTAATCCGAACGATATTGAGAACATTCAGGTTTTGAAGGATGCATCCGCAACCTCGATCTACGGTTCTCAGGGGGCCAACGGTGTGATCCTGGTCACAACCAAGAGAGCGAAGGCTGGTTCAAAGGTTGTTTTTGATACCCGCCTGGTGTTGAATACGTTGGCAAAAGAGCCTGACTTGATGAGTGCCTGGGAATATGCCCGTGCCTATAATGAGGTCAATGGCGCAGGTTCCATCTCTGATGCGGACATGGCCGCTTACAAAGCAGGCACAAAGGGTGTTGACTGGCTTGACCAAATGATCCGCACAGGTTTTATACAGAAGTACAATATCAACATCAGCGGTGGTAGCCAGAAAACGCAGTACTATGTGACCGGCACGATTTCTGATAAAACGGCTCAGTATGTCACGGTAGAAAACCGCAGTTACACCGTAAAAGGTGGCTTGACCACCGAAATCGCCCCCTGGCTGAAATTCAACAGCTTCATCTATTCTTCTTTCGGCAAGGGCCATAACAGTGTCCCTAAGGATGCCTTTGACGGCATCTATTCGTATTCACCAACGATGGATCTGATGGATGCAAACGGTGTTTATAATAAAGACCCGTATAACTCTATTCACACGAACCCTTACGCGAATGTAATGGCAGACTATACGGACCGCAATTCGCATACGAACAGCCTTTTTGGAGACTTGATCTTCAAAATTGCCGACGGTTTGACATTCTCCACTCAGGGTTTGTACACAAAGGCAACAAACCAGGAAAAAAACTTCCAATCCTCAAAGATTGCTGCCGGTTATGAGGCCTATGCCGTGAATTATAACGACAATTCTCAGTCCTGGCGTAACATCAATAACCTGACTTATGACAAGTTTTTTGGTACGGACCATCACCTGACCGCCACCGCTGTTGCAGAGTTTTCAAAGAACAAGAGTTCCGGCACCTCTTTCACGACACAGGGTATCAGCAACGAAGCGACTACGTATTGGAATGTGGCTGCAGGTACGAGTATCAATGGTTCTTCAAGTTTCTCCAACAGTGCATTGTGTTCCTTCCTGGGTCGTCTAAACTATAGCTATAAAGGCAGGTACTTACTAACCGGCACGATGAGAGCCGATGGCGCTTCTGAGTTGAGCAAGGACAACCGTTGGGCATACTTTCCATCCATCGGTCTGGGTTGGAATATCCATGAAGAGAGCTTCTTTAATAAAAACTTTGTGAACCAACTGAAGCTTCGCGCCAGCTATGGGACCATTGGTAACCACGCCGTCAGTCCTTATGAGACTTACGCCCGTTTAGAGTTCGTCAGCCGGGGGGCATCTTATGGTACCCAAACCGGTTACACAGGATACTGGCCCGCAGGTGCAAGCAATCCCGATCTGAAATGGGAGAAGACCGCCCAGTATAACGTAGGCTTAGACCTTGGCGTTCTCGGGAACCGTATAACCTTGACAACCGACTTCTATGTCAAGAATACGACCGACCTGTTGTTCCAGAAATCATTGCCTTCTTACTATGGTGGTGGTAACGTATGGGTAAACCAAGGCGAAATCCGCAACAAGGGTGCTGAATTCACGTTGACTGCGATAGCTGTTTCAAACAAAAACTTCACCTGGGAAACAAATCTGACCGCAGCATACAACAGCAACAAGGTTTTAGACCTTGCCGGTGAGGACTTTATCATTCCGGATGAGGGGCGCGGCTCACTGTACTCAGGCGGAGTTTTCATCTTGCAGAAAGGTTCCCCCGTAGGGATGTTCTATTTGTATGACTGGGCAGGTCTCAGTGACACGGGTGTCAACTTGTTCCATACCAAAGATGGCGGCACAACCAACATGCTCAATACAGAAGACCGTATCGCTGTAGGGAATACCATTCCTGACTGGGTTTTCGGCTGGAACAACTCCATCAGGCACAAGAACTGGGATGCCAACTTCTTGTTCCGTTTCACCAGCCGTTTTGACCGTTTGAATGTGGGCCGCTATATGGCAACAGCCATGTCCGGTCCCTCCCGTTTCATCACCAGCCGGGAGGGTTATAACCGTAGTTGGGAACACGTGGCTGACAAGGGCAAAGCACGCTATGCAAGCTTGACAAACCCGATCAACCAGAATACCCCTAACTCTACACAATTCCTGGAGAACGGTACATTCCTGCGTCTGCAGAACCTCTCCCTGGGGTACACCTTCCCAAAAGAAAGGACCAGGATTTCTGACATCCGCCTAGGCTTCAACGTGGAGAACCTGTTCGTACTTACAAGCTACAAGGGACTTGATCCTGAGACGGTATCAGAGACTAACCGTGATGATGCCCAGGATACCGTATTCGGTCTTGATAGTGGTTCAATGCCTATGCCGAGATCATTTACATTCTCGGTACGATTCGACTTTTAACGTGAACGAATTAAAAAACTGAAAGATAATTATGAAGAGTATTTTTAAGATATTCGCACTGGGAATCCTCGTACTGGGCACATACGCTTGCGATGACTTCCTTGAGGAAACCCCAAACGGTCAATTGCTGACAAGTGACGCGTTTAAGCAAGCCAGTGATGTTGACGATGCGGTAGACGTCTTGTACCGCCAGGTGAGCCGTGGCGTGATGTATGATACACAGAACTGTGAAGGTCAGATGGGTGATGATATTTCCACGCACCCTGCTTCCAATAAGGCCCTGAACAGAGAGTTGGACTTATACAATGTTTCTTCAGGTAATGGTTGTACGCTTGACGAATGGGAGAAAGTATGGCTGATTATCAAAGCAGCCAACTACATTCTTGACGGTGCGGCTAACGCTCCGGGCGTCTCAGAGTCCACGTTGGACTATGCGTTGAATCAGGCTCACTTCTGGAGAGGATGGAGTTACTTCAAACTCGTCCGTCTGTTTGGCCCTATACCGATGATTACCACGAACATCATTGATAACAGCATGGGATTAAGTACAGTGGCTAAGATTTACGATGAGGTGATCGTCCCCGACCTGAAGGCCGCTGAAAACTTGCCGGACAACTATACAACTGTTCCCCAGGCATTGAACGGCATCAATGTTGCCGCTAACTCTGCTGCCGCAAAGGCACTGTTGTCTAACGTCTACCTGACCATGGCGGGGTGGCCCCTGAACAGAGGTACCGAGTATTACACGTTGGCTGCGAACAAGGCAAAGGAAGTGATTGACGGTTTGGGAAGCCGATATAACTATTCCATGTATGATGACTTTGCCAAACTGTTCTCTGTAAAACTGAACACGTCTGACAGAAACAACAAGGAACTTATCCTGGGCGCTTTCTACAACTACGCGTTGTACGGTGACGGAGACAGAAGCGAGGCTGCCCGTGGTGCAATTGTGGATATACCCGACTGCGCCGACGGTTATAACAACATCCGCGGAGAAATCAGTTTCTGGTACAACATGCCGGATGGACCGCGTAAGACAACGACTTATCCGGTGGTTACTTACGTAAAGGCCAACAATGCCGCTTATCCCTGGTACTCCTCAAGCGTTCCCGAAGGAAACCGTTTCCCTTATGGTGGAAAATACCTGGAAACCAACGACATGGTGACAGAGTACAATCCTTATCAGTCCATGGGCTCCCAGTTCCGTGGCTGGGGCCAGAAGACGCACCAGATGATTCGGATCAGCGAGGTTTACTTGTGGTATGCCGAGGCTTTGGGCCGTTCAGGCCAGACCAGTGCCGAGGCAATCAACTGCGTGAACATGGTCCGCAACCGTGCCGACGGTCAGGGTGCAAGCGCAACCCGTGCTGACGGAAGCGCCAACGTGTATCCTTCCACGATGAGCGCTAGTGAGTTGGCGGAAGCCGCTTACAACGAACATGGTTGGGAAGTTGCCATGGAATGGACCGTTTCCGCGACACGCTATCATGATATGCAACGCATGAACCGCGTGAAGGATCACTTCAACCTGCGCGCACAGAATCCTACTTTTATGATTAACGGCAACTCGTTGAAAGAGCCTAACGCGCCCTCAACAACCTGGGCAGAATATAGAATGTTTGTTCCTACTCCTGAAAGCGATGTGATCCTGAACAAGGATATTGGTATCTCCCTGGAAGAAAAGATGAACTTAATCCAATAATACGATAACGATTATGAAAAAATATACATTCAAGAGTTTAGCGCTGATGTGCACTTGTCTGGTTATGACCGCATGTAACGATAAATTCGGTGACGGCGTAAAACTACAGGGCATTGAAAATGGCAGTGATTTAAGCCTGAACCTGGGTACATCGGCGATGGTTCCCGCATACCCTGTTCCCTGGGACTGTACAGACTATGAGTTTACTTTTAGCAGTTCCAATCCCGAAGTTGCCGCTGTAGACGCTTATGGAAAAGTAACAACATATGATTCAGGCGATGCGACCATTACCATTTCGTCCGGCAGCTACAGCAGTAGCGTGAATGTCAATGTCTATGAAATCACCGTTGGCCAGAAATGCAAGGAAATTTCAGGCTTGGTAGGACTTTGGGAGTTCAACCAGCCCAATCCTTTGAAGGCTACGGTAGGTGCTGACCTCATTGCGTACCACCATGGCGAGAATGAACTGGGGACGACCGCCGGTGCGGAGAATGACTATGCACCGTGCACAGGCTTCAACAAAAAAGACGGTGCCATCAAAACGGTTGACTTCAACCCTGCATTCTATTGCAAGCACGGGCTTTCATCAGGTTCTACCTACACGATCCTGATTGACGCGTATCGTCCGGCATCTTCAGGAGGCAAATACACCACATTCATCAATACCGCTTTGACCAATGCCGGCGACCAGGATGTTTACTGGCGCAAAGAAGGTTACCTTCA
>JAQVSH010000088.1 GCA_028700615.1 Bacteroidales bacterium | reverse complement strand
ACACCCTCCGCTCACACGTACATACCCCCAGCGAAGCTTTCAATGAAACCGTTGAAGAACTGACCCAGAGCCTGATTCGTCTTGTGGATGAAAAAGGAATGGACTGGATGTATTCCAACTGTTCAGCTACTGCTCAGCGCGGAGCCCTCGACTGGAGACCCCGTTTTGCAGAAGCCGTTCTTCCTGTTTTCCAGGAACTATACGCCCGCGTATCAGATGGACGCGAATGCAAGAGAGTACTGGACTCTACCGGAGGTAAAGATTACAAATCATTGCTGGAAAAAGAATTGAAAGAACTTCGCGAAAGCGAAATTTGGGCTGCCGGAGCACAGGTTCGTAAACTTCGTCCTGCACATAGTTAAGCGCTTTCAAATCCTATATACTAAAAAAGCTGTCCCCACGGACAGCTTTTTTTATAGCATAAATTAAAAGCATTTCAAAAAACCGGGCTTCTCCGGAACCTCCAGATGAACGCCCTCCGCTCCCCTATATTTATCTTCTTTGGAATAAACAATACCCATCTTGTCCAGCAAAGGCTCCACCGAAACCTGATGCATCTGCAATCCGATATCCCAGGGATTATAACCCAATATTAAAGCTGCAAGTTCTTCATAAGTCAATACCGGAATCCCGTACCCGTCCTCTCCATACGTTTTGTTTTCCATCTCGGCAATCACATATTGCCACCTGTCAAGGAAAAAAGTGCAACCGGGACAATTAGCAATAATCAGATCGGGGTGATATGGCTTCATAGAATCCAGCTTTTTCTTTGAATTGGCCACAGAATAGCCTCTGTTTGACTTTAAAAGATATTGCCTGAAACCAAATCCGCAACAATGACGGCGCTCGGGATAATCTACCTGCACACCGCCCCACTCATCCGTCAAACCGGCCAAAACATAAGGAAATTCAGCCCCGCCAATCCCCTGTTCGGGAAATATCTTAGCATAATGACATCCTATATGATCCACCACCTTTAAAGGAGATCCCGTTTTCGCACTGACCAGTCTATATTTTGCTTTTGCAGCAATCTGACTCCTGAACTTATAAATTAAATCACTGGCATGCACCAGATTCTGAGGAATATCAAAAGTCTTTCCCGTAGCCTTTAATAAGGTTTCCCGAGTCTTCTGTTCAGTCTCCGGAAAATGTTTCCAGGTATCGATGATTTCGGTATAAATTCCGAAAGAGGTGACACAGGAACAAACAAAATTAACATACCCCGCTTCCTTCATCAGTGCAAACTGTCTTCCCACCATCGTCATAATGGTTTCCATCGGAATAATGCCCGAATGATAGGCAATTCCTGAGCAGGAAGTCTGCCGGGCATCATCAAAAATGTCTTTGCCGAGATCCTCTTTCAGAATTTTAAGATACACCTCTTCGGCCGCCGGGAAAAAATTCTGACGGATGCAACTTCTCGCAAAATAATAATGATCTTCCGCTATTGTTTTCTGATAGGCTTCCCAAATCTGATGCTTTCCGTCTGCTTGATCACTCATTTTTGTTTTCTATAGATCATCCTTTTCTTACTCTTGCTCATATAAAAACCGGAAATACTCATCTTTTCCTTCTGTAAATTCAAGTCCCAGCTCCCGGGCATGATCAGAAGAAAGCGATTCAATCTGTGCAAAACGGTCCAGCGCCCCGGTTTCTTTGAAAATATTCCGAAGCTCATCCAGTGATTCCTCTGGTATTTTCCGGAGGGTTCCGCTGGTTTCTTTTCCATAGCTGGCGCCAAAACGCTGTAATAAGGATTCCTTGTTTTTCTTAAACCAATCCCACACCGGACCCTGTTCCGGATGGCTTCCGGTATTAATCTGATCCACATATACACAATACCCGAAACGAAGGATATCCTCTCCTATCATCCTTTTCAGGGCCAATTGTTTTTGTCCCTGAGAACTCTTCATAAACAGACCGGTTTCAACCGAGAGATTTCTAAGGGCCTGCACCACGCTGCCCGGAGTATTCCCCTTGGGACAACGCGTTTTACAGGAAAGACATTCCCCGCATCTCCAAATGGTATCCGAGCTCAGGATCTCTCTTAATACATCTTCATTGTGTTCCTGCACACTGTCCATCAACATTCTGGGATCATAATCGCTGACCTCCGCCGCCGGACAAATCGCGGTACAGGTTCCGCAATTAATACAGGCGTTTAACCCCTCTATATATCTTACATCTTTAGACAATCTGTCATATAAGGTTTCCATCTTCAAGCGCTTTAAGTACCAATAAAGGAGGATGACAGGGTTTTCTTGTGTCCTTACGGATAAAAGCAAGAATAGTTTCTCCGCGATTAATCAATTCATCCTTTTCATTTACAATTTCATAGGAAAAAATCATCCGGGCGCCCCGGACAGCTTTCAGGGTAGTATTTACCGTCAGCAACTGATCATAAGAAGCCGGTTTAATAAACTTTACCGACAAAGAGGTAACCGGAAGAAGAAATCCGGAATCCTCAATCACCTTATAGGAAATATCCAATGAACGAAACAGTTCCCATCGGGCGGTCTCATAATATTTTGCATAGTTTGAATGGTGGACATACCCCATCTGGTCTGTATCCGAATAAACCACTCTGAATGTATACTGGTGACTGATCATGCCTCTGAATTAACCATGTTCTGATCACAATATCTAATGATAGACACACATTGCTTTCTGCAAATTTAAAGAAAAAACACGATCTTTGCTATCACAAGATTTTACCCATGAATTATTCCGAAACCATATCCTATCTTTTCTCGTGTTATCCAATGTTCCAGCATATCGGAGCCGGAGCTTATAAACCGGGAATGGGGAATATTCTGGCTATGGATGAAAAATACGGCCACCCCCATCAGTCATTTAAAACCATACATATAGCCGGAACCAACGGAAAAGGATCTGTATCCCATATGCTGGCAGGTATCTTCCAGAAAGCCGGATACCGGACAGGGTTATTTACTTCCCCCCACCTGAAAGACTTCCGGGAAAGAATCCGAATCAACGGCCAAATGATTCCCGAGCAGGAAGTCATTGACTTCACCGCTTCCGGAAAAGATTATTTTGAATCCATCCATCCTTCCTTTTTTGAAATCACCACCCTGATGGCCATGGACTGGTTTGCCCGGTCAAAAGTAGATATTGCCATCATAGAGGTTGGAATGGGCGGCCGGCTGGACAGTACCAATCTGATTACGCCCCTTGTCTCAGTAATCACCCAGATAGGCAAAGATCACACCGAATTTTTGGGAAACACCCTGGAACAAATTGCAGAAGAAAAAGCCGGAATCATTAAGCCAGGAATCCCGGTTGTCATCGGAGAAACTCAACCGGAAACCGAACCGGTATTTCGCCGGAAAGCCCTCGAAAATCAAAGCACTGTTTACTTTGCCGATCAGATCTTCCACTTGGAAAAATCGGAGATATCCCGGGACAGCCTCCAGCATTTCTATATTGAACACCAAGGGATTACCCAAAAAATTTCCATCGACCTCCCGGGAATCTACCAACAAAAAAACATACTGACCGTTCTGTGCGTTTTTGAGGCTTTAAAAAGCACAGCCTTTCCGCCCGTTTCCAACATAACGATAATAGAAGGATTACATTTAGCTGCCTATCATACAGGACTCAGGGGAAGATGGGAAGTATTGGGAAGAAGCCCGTTAATCATATGCGATACAGCTCACAATGAAGCCGGACTTCAATATGTAACCCGCCAGCTTCAAAACACCCCCCATCAAAAACTGCATCTGGTCCTCGGTTTTGTCAAAGAAAAGAACATTGATCCAATCTTGCCTTTATTCCCGGCAGACGCACTGTATTATTTCACACAACCACCCGTAGACAGGGCGCTTCCGGTAGAAAAACTGGCACAAAAAGCCCTTCTGACCGGAAGAACAGGCAAAATATTCCCCACGGTGAAAGAAGCGCTTGACGATGCCCGGAAAAATGCTGCGCCAGAAGATCTTATCTTTGTGGGAGGCAGCAACTTCATTGTTGCAGAGGTCATTTAATTTCAAAAAACAACCCGTAAACAGTGGATAATTCCGATTATTTTCTAATTTTGCACCCGTTCTAACGACTCCGTAGCTCAGCTGGTAGAGCAATTGACTCTTAATCAATGGGTCGAGGGTTCGAGCCCCTCCGGGGTCACTACTGAAAATCAAGCACTTACAGAAATGTAGGTGCTTTTTTTATGCCAGATAATATTAAATCTTTTATTTAAAAGATCCTATTTTGTTAATTTGAGCAATAATCCATCCTAATTAGCTCATTTATTTCATATATTTGAGCCGTATTTATGGATGAATTGGCTCATGGAATATATATGGCAACAAAAAGACTTCCCGAATTTTCGGTATAAAAAAGAAAAAATACTTCTTTTTATACAGGATTTTTCATTGTTGTTTGGCGAAACAAACGGCTTATTGCAAAGTCTTACAGACGAAGAGAAGCAGGAATCTTATGCACATATTATGCTTTCGGAAGCTATGAAAACTTCTGAAATTGAAGGAGAATATTTTAGTCGGGAAGATGTAATGTCATCTCTAAAACTGAATTTAGGTTTGGAGCCATATCTGCAGCCGATGAAAAACAAAAAAGCGGAATCCATTGCCAAACTGATGATTGAGGTACGCAAGAATTATATGCAACCACTTTCCTTTTCCATGCTTTTGAACTGGCATAAAATGCTAATGGAGAAAGAAGTTGGAATAAATGCGGGGCAAATCCGAGCAGGCAGTGAACCAATGCAAGTGATTTCAGGACGATATGGAGATATAGACGTGCACTACCAAGCTCCGCCATCTAACGAATTAAATGGCTTGCTTGATCAATTTATTCAGTGGTATTCTGATTTCCAAGTAACTGAATTAGGAAAAGTGGGACAGTCTATGTTATTGTCCGCTTTATCACATCTTTATTTTGAGACATTGCACCCTTTCGAAGACGGTAATGGACGTATCGGACGGGCTTTGGCAGAGAAAGCCTTAGCCGAAAAAATCGAAATACCTGTTTTTATCAGTTTGTCAAAATGTATCGAGCGAAATAAAAAACGATATTACGAAGAAATTAAAAAAGCGCAACGGAATCTGGAAGTAACCGACTGGGTGGTTTATTTCTGTCATCTCATCATGGAAGCCCAGGAAGATGCCAGACAAACCGTTTTGTTTACAGTAAAGAAAACCAAGTTCTTCGATAAATTTTCCGATTTACTAAACGAACGTGAAACAAAAGCCATCCAAAAAATGATGGAATACTTCACAGACGGTTTTGAAGGCGGAATGACCGCCCGGAAATACATATCCATCAACAACACGACCAAAGCGACCGCCACTCGCGATTTACAACATTTAACTGAAATCAATATTTTTCAACGAAAAGGCGCTGGACGAGGTATTTCGTATGAATTGAATATTTAATTCATAGGTTTGGAGAGTGAAACTATAAATCAATCAGTTACTTCAAACTTAACTTTTTGGTTGTTTACAATCACATAGTAAACTCCGGTTTCCAGAAACCGCTTTCCGTCAGCATCAACATAACTCAAATCACGCATCGGATCAATTTTAAATGTGTAGGTTGCTTTGGATCCGGGAGCAAGCTGTTTCTTTTCAAAGTATTTCAATTCTTTCATCGGACGGGAAATGGAACAAGCCGGATCGGAAATATACCACAACACCGTTTCACTCCCTACACGGTCTCCCGAATTAGTAACTTCAACCTCTACGGTTAACGCTTCGTCCTTCTTAATTTTTTCAGCAGAAAGTTTCAAATTGCCATAGTTAAAGGTGGTATAACTCAATCCATGTCCCATCCAGTACAAAGGTTCAGTGGGGATATCCTGATATTTTCCTGAAGTTGGACGAGCACTTTGGCGCATATTGTAATAAATCGGTATTTGTCCGGTGGTAAGCGGAAAAGTGATCGACAATTTTCCGGAGGGATTTATTCGACCCGATAAAATGCCTGCAAGGGCTGATCCTCCGGAAACTCCAGGTTGCCATATTTCAACCATCGCATCAGCCAATGGCTCAATAGCGGCCAATCCAAGCGGACGGCCATTCGAAAGGATCAGAACAATGGGTTTTCCAGTTGTTTTTAATTTCTGAACCAGTCTTTCCTGAATAGCAGGCAATGAAATAGTGGACCGTGAGGTATTTTCGCCACTCCATTCTCTTTTTTCACCCAAACAAACCAGAACAATATCCGATTTCTGTGCCGCTGCTAAAGCCTCCGCGAAGCCAGATTCATTATCTCCATCAAAATCACATCCTTTTGCAATATTGAAAATCACGTTTCCAAATTCCTTTGCCAGCCCTTCGCTAATGGATTCAACATCTTTTGCATCTCCGTGAGCCGACCATGATCCAAGTAAATCCACTTTATCAGTAGCCAATGGGCCAATCAGTGCAATCTGCTTAACCGACGGGTTTATCGGAAGTGTTCCTGAATTGTTTTTTAATAATACCATAGATTCTGCTGCCAGCTTTTCTGCAATCGCTTTGCTTTCCGGCTGAAGATATCTTTCAGATTCATCAACTACAGTGGTGTATGGCCGGTCGAATAAACCCAACCGAAACTTAACCCGAAGAATACGACTGACAGCATCGTCAATTGCATTCATTGAAATTTTCCCCTCTTCAATTAATTGTTTCAGATTCTGAATATAATTTCTATCCGTCATATCCATTTCAACTCCTGCCGTAAAAGCCTTGTAACCTGCTTCTTTGCGATCCGCTGCTACCCCTTGGGCAATTAACTGATCAACAGCTCCCCAGTCTGAAACAACAAAACCATCGTGTTTCCACCGGTTTTTCAGTATTTCGGTAAGTATATAATGATTTGAGGTTGCAGGAATACCACTAATATCGTTGAAGGCACTCATCACAGTGGCCGCCCCGGCTTCAATACCAGCCTGATAAGGCGGTAAATAAGTTTCCCAAAGCGATTGTGCTGAAATATCGGAATAGTGATAATCACGTCCTCCCTCAGATAAGCCATAACCAACATAATGTTTCAAACAAGCTGCAATCGAATACGGTTCAGATAAATTTTTCCCCTGGTAACCTTTTACAGTAGCCACTCCAAATACGGAATTCGCATAAGGATCTTCGCCATAACCTTCAGCCACACGTCCCCAACGGCCATCACGGGCAACATCAATCATGGGGGAAAATGACCAGTCAACACCCGAAAGTTTGGCTTCTTTAGCTGCAATGGTAGCAGCTTTAGTTACCAGTT
>JAQVSH010000087.1 GCA_028700615.1 Bacteroidales bacterium | reverse complement strand
GAAAGGGTAATATCACGCAGACAAAGGTAATCGCCCCTTGTTGTGAAAACATTGGAGGCGGGCCGGAAGTTCTTGTTCAGGTCATCCGAATCGTTTCCGCCAAAACGGGCATATTTGGCCTCAGAAACATCCTGTCCCGATTCAGGATCCCAGGCTTTGCTGATCTCTGTAGGTAAGCTGGTATTGTTGGCAAAGAAGTTACACATTTGACGTTGTAGTAAATTATTACTAATCGAGTGACCTACAGCCCAATCTACAAAGACATACAATGAAAGTGTTTTATATGTAAAGGTGTTTCCAAAACCGCCTGTAAAGGTGGGAATTGTATTTCCCAGAAGAAACATATCCGATCCGTTAATAACGCTGTCTCCGTTAAGATCTTTCCACTCATAGTCTCCAATTGCTTTTTTCCCGATGCTTGTACCGCTCTTACCGGTAACATAGTTTTTCTTAGTCCAGTCCCATCCACGTGATTGAGAGTCATACAACGCATTGTTTGCCTGCTCCTGGGTAGCAATAATGTAATCTGTCATATAACCATAGAAACGACCTAAGGGCTCGCCTTCTGCTATACCTCCAAATTCCATCTTTGAGCCGTCAGCCATTGTAACGGAATAGCCACCTATGCGGTTTTGATCCCGGCCATTATCAGGCAGTTTAAGTACCACATTTTTAACAAAGCTCATAACAATTTTAGACGACCATGTGAAGTCATTCTTAACCACATTCCTGGTATTTATTTCCAGATCAAATCCATAAAATCTCACTTTCCCCAGATTGGTAAGAATGTTTGAGAACCCGGACGTATTTGGGAGCACTTTGTTGGTTATTAAGTTATCGGTTACCTTATTAAAATAATCTGCCGTTATCTGTATCCTATTGTTGAACAAACCCAGATCAAAACCAAGGTCCAATTGGGTAGAAGACTCCCAGGTAAGCCCTTTATTCGGCATGGTTGAAGGAATAATTGAGGCTTCACCTTGATACATAGTTGAAATGGCATATCTTCCCAGAGCATCGTAATAACCTACATAATTGTTCCCGGTTTGTCCGTAACTGGCTCTTAGTTTTAAATTATTAATCGCTTTATTACTTTTTAAGAAGTCCTCTTCAGAGATAACCCATCCTGCAGAAGCGCCGGGGAAGAACCCCCATTGTTGCCCTTGCACAAATTTTGACGACCCGTCTTCACGGAACGTTAGCATTAGGAGGTATTTTTTTTGGTAATCATAGGATAAGCGCCCAAAGTAACCAATCATGACTTCGGCATTTTTGATGGTTGTGGCATCTGTCTTGGTCGGGCCCGCATTCAATGTCGGAATCTTGTCAGAAGCTGCATCAGCAGCAGCAGCTCTTAAATATTTATAATCGTACCTTTGATATGAATAACCGGCTGTTGCAGAAAATGAATGCTCTTTAACCGATTTATTGTATGAGGCATAGACCTCTACCTTTTGTCTTTCATTGTTTGTCATGGTAGAAGAGGCCGGCCTGGTTCCGTTGAAAACATTGGCACGCATGAAACTATCCCCGGTTCGGTCTTGACTGAAAAGGGATACCTGCGCAACAGCTTTTAGCCCCTCAATAATATTGTACTCCAATATTCCATTAACACCCACCTTGTTTTCTTTCTGGGCGTTATCATTGTAGTAAGCGTAAAAAACGGGGGTAGGTGATGAAGCATTGTATCCCGGAGTGGGAGTCCCGGCATACTGACCTTCATCATAATATAGTTTCTGCGTAGTAGGTGTCATCAAACCTCTTGTGATCACCTGATACTGACTTTCGTAATAATTGGTGTGCATCTGATTTAAATCAAAACCGCCCCTGAACGTAAGCTTTTTACTAATCTTAACATCCAGATTTGCTCTGGCACTCAACCTGTTGAAATTGGTTCCAACCGCAACCCCACCATCATCTGTATATCCAACGCTTGCAAGATATTTCACATTCTCTGTCCCTCCGTCTATCCCCACATAATAATTCTGCCAGACAGCTGTTCCGAAAGATTCGTTAATCCAGCTGTTGTCCTGGAATATTAGCTTAGTACCAGAATTGATTGGGTCATCCATTGTCAGATAGCCGGCAGGAACAGTTTCCCCCGCCATCAATGCCCTGACGGAGTATTTTGAAGATGACAGGTTGCCGGAACTGTACGCATAGTTATTGGCATAGGCATAATTCGGGTGAGGTCCCTGAATAAGTCGTTTCCGCATAATGGTTATAGCGTCTTCCGATCCCAGGTACTCCATGTTACGTTCTGTAGATTCCACAGCCACATTCGCTTCAAATGTTATCCGGGGAGTGCTGTTATTATTTCCTTTCTTAGTAGTAACAAGCACGACCCCGTTAGAAGCCCTGGATCCGTAAATAGCCGATGATGCCGCATCCTTAAGGATTTCCATTGACTCAATGTCATTGGGATTTATGCCCGACAAATCCCGTTCAATCCCGTCCACTAAAATCAATGGATCATTGTTCCCGGATATTGAAGAACCGCCCCTGATAAGTATTGTTGGTTCAGCCCCTGGTGAATTATTTGGTGTAAAAATCCGGGCTCCAGCCACCTTCCCTTTGAGTGCCTCTGTAGCAGAAGTAACTGTAGATTTCTGAATTTCATCACCAGAAACCTTAGCTATGGAGGAAGTCACTGTTCGTTTTGATTGAGATCCATATCCGATTACCATCAATTCCTCTACATTAAACACTTCTTCTTCCAGTGTAATATGAATTATTTTTTGATCTGACACCGTGATTTCCTTAGTTACAAAACCTATAGCAGAAAATTTAATGGTTTGTCCGCGATCAGCGTTGATAGAATACGTACCGTCATTATTTGTGACAGTATAGGATGAAGCACCCTGAAGAAATACAGTAACCCCCTGAAGAGGCTGTCCTGAAACGTCCGTCACCTTCCCTGTTATTTCTAGAGTCTGTGCACTAACGTTAACTGAAAGAAGCAACGCAATTGCAAAGAGTAAATAGTGGTTAATTCGTTTCATACAAATGATTATTAGGTTAAATTCTGGAATAAATTATGTTAAAGAAAAGTGTGTTTTGTAGTTCTTTTTTTATGTCTTCCATTTCTTCATCGGAAACGGGTGAAATAGGCAGTCGGCATTGTCCGCAATCAACGCCGGCCAGGTTCATAAGAGCTTTCCCCCCTCTTACACCACCACCATGCCTGATGACCACATCCAGTATTTTCACCGACTCATACTGGAGCCTGCGGGCTTCGGCAATATCATTATTTTGCATGGCTAGCATGATCCCTTTGTATATTTCTGGTATGTAATTATAAGTGCTTCCTACGGCACCTTTTACACCTATTGATAAACCAGTAATGAGTATTTCATCAAAACCATGGAGTATATCAAATTCTCCATGGTCCAAATTCACGCACTGTTGCATTTCCATAAGATCATTATGAGTGAACTTAACACCACGTAAAGTGGGTATCACCTGAGCACCTTTTTTAAGGAATTCGGGAACAGAAAGTGACACGCCGGAGATTGAAGGCATATTGTAATAATAGAACGGAAGACGGCTTGCTGCAGCGGCAATTGGCCTGAAATACCGAACCAGATCTTCCACGCTGGCTGGCTTAAAGAAAAACGGGGCAATAGAACCTATGGCACATGCTCCGATTTTTTCTGCATGACTGGCCAGTTCTTCAGATTGCTTAATACACGTTCCTCCCACATGCACAATGATTTTCAATTTGTCACCTGCATACCTGACCCATGTCTCTGCGATATTTTTTCTTTCTTCTGTAGTCAACGAAGCCGATTCACCCGTTGTTCCGCAGATAAACACGCCGTTCACACATTCAGATGCAATAACATAATCTGCAAAATCTTTGATTTTTTCATAATTAACACTCCCGTCGGGGTGCATGGGAGTAAACGGAGCTGATATCAGTCCGGTTAGTTTTGGTGTATTGATCATACGATAATCTTATTTGTTTTAAAAAAATAACTTGCCAGGTAACCGATTGCAAAACATGTAATAAAGCCGACTGTAGTATATAGGAGAAGGTGAACGGGTGTATAGTTTGCGACAACCAATTGTACGGCAACACTTACAACTATACCAATTAAGGCGCCTGGAGCGTTTGCTTTTTTTGTCACCATACCCAGAAGGAACAAACCGCCCATACTGCCAAGTATTAGCCCCAACAACCTGTTGAATTCATCCCACAAAGAATTAATATTCCAGGTAGCCATGAAAAATGCAAACAACAAGCATAGAGCACCAGCTATAAGAGTTGCTCTACGGGCCACTTTCAGATCTGCAACGGACTTTATTTTGAAAAGTTTTGGACGGATATCCATTACATAAGCAGTAGCCACTGAATTCATACTACCACTCAACGTGGACATGGCTGCAGCAAAAACACCTGCAATAAGTAACCCAACCATTCCGACCGGCAATTGGGTATAGATATACCACGGGAAGATGGCGTCGTTACTGTCCAGAGTCAGGGTATTTTGTGCAGGATTGGTTTTGTAATAAACAAATAGCAAGGTGCCTATCAAAAAGAAGATCAAAGTTGCCGGTATGGTTAATAAGGCATTTGTCATTACGCTTTTTCTGGCTGCTTTTGGGGAAGCAGTTGTCAGATAACGCTGTACCATACTTTGATCTGTCCCATATGTAGTAAGATTGGTAAAAAATGTAGCAATCAACACGGTCCACACAGTTGAATCAGAAAGTTTAAAAACAGTACTTCCAAAACTCATTTTGCCACTTGAATAAGCAATAGACATTGTTTCCGACCATCCCCCGGGTATTTGTCCAACTATGTGGAAGATTGCAAACAAGGCCCCTCCCAGAAGAATGACTACCTGAAGTGCATCGGTCCACACAACGGCTTCAATTCCGCCCATACGCGTATACACAATGCTGAAGACTCCCATAAGAGCGATACAGAGAAATATGTCAAATCCGGTGACGAGATTTATAGCAATTGAAGGCAACAGAAGTATGACGCCCATCCTGCCTACCTGAAATACAATAAACGCCAGGCTACATATAACCCTTATGAGAGCATTGAATCTCACCTCAAGATACTCATAGGCGGTTGTTATATTAAGTTTCCTGAAAAATGGGATAAATACGAACATAATAATAGGAGCCACCATCAAAATGCCGCTATTAAATAACATGTAGCTCCAATTGGTGGCATATGCCTTGGCTGGTATAGCCATGAAAGTGATGGCGCTCAGGGAAGTTCCAAAAAGACTCAAACCAGCGGCCCACCAGGGGATCCGTTGTCCGCCCTTAAAATAATCTTCTGAGTTTTTCTGCCTTCTAGAAAAATAATACCCTATAAAGACCAAAACTCCAAAATATAGGACAAGCACAATTATATCTGTGGGAGAAAAACCATTTTTCACCTTCTCAACAGATAAATACCTCAATTGTAAAGATTGGTTTGTCTCATCATAATATATGGTTGACATTTGGTTACCAAAAAACTGCACTTTCTTCAGGACCCCTTCGGCAGGTTTTATTCTCATTTCATTAAAAGTATCTGTTATCGTGTTGAACAGATATAAAGAATGACCGTTTTTATCGAGGAAAACAATATGAGAAGCACCCTGGCTAAATGCACAGGATGCCTGCGCAAGAGAATTAGTGTCAATGTCTTTTTCGACCCAATTCCCTAACCTTAAGTTATAACGAAGAAAACCAACTTCACTACCACTAACAAACACAAAGAGACAATCATCCATACCATTAGATTGAAAAGACATCAGGATTTGGTTTTTTGTATCGATATCGGTTCGGGCCAGTTCTTCCCATCGGGTTACCACTGCAGCATTCCTGTTAAGTATATATATAATAAGCGAACCCTCCGACAACGCCCCCAGATACAAGACACCCTTATTATCAATAATAGTAATTCGGGCATTATTTAACCCTTCAGGAAAATGTGGCAAAAGTTCATTTTGAAGAGATGTTTTCCCCATTGTGACCAAAAAGGGGCCCGTTCCCGCTGCATCTGTTAGCAATATGCCACTTTGAAGCTGATAACTTCTGATAGTTTCAATATCAAGATCCAGAATAATCTCTTGACTTTCACAGAATTCATTATATAAACATAACGATTGATCGTCAATATGATGGAATAAAAAGCCTTTTTCTATGATACCCAAAAGATTCATTTCTTTGATGAGATCCTTCGAAATCGGCACATTTATAACTTTTCTTTCTGTTACCAAATCAAGCCCTGACGCATCCGTCAAAAAAGCAGTATTACAATTGGAGCATGCAGGAGACAGCAACCATATGGTAAAAACAAGCCCTATCACAAAATACCTTTTCATTTTAGTTTTGTCTTATTTGTCCTATTTGTCTGACATATAACATGAAAAAAAATTACATCTTTCTTAGAAATATCTTGTATGGCAAGAAATGATTTTCCAACGATTTCTGAAATCCCCCTTTATCCCGAAATTTTAAATAGGTCAGAAGATCAGAATGGGTCACAATAAGGCCGTCTTCTTCTAATTGCTTGTTAATGGGTTTAAAGTACTCTTCAAAACGGCTTTTAATAAAATCTATAACTGGATGTATCAAATCCTGAAACATAATGAAAGCTTTATTTCCTGTGATTTCGTATAATTTTGAATGGAAATTAATTTCACTAACGCCTTCGTATAAATTATTTTCTAAAACTGTACTTACATTAACAATTTTTGTCAACTCTTCTATATGTTTATCATTTAGGTGATTAAAAATATCATCTACCATACCTAATTCCAACGTAACACGCATTCCCAATATATCAAACATGGTTTGTTCTCCCCAGAGATTTAATTGCATTACTTTTTTCATAGGTGCAAAAATTGAAGGTTCTCTTAAAACCATCCCGTGTCTGGGTCTTGACTCAATTAGACCGTAAACCTTTAAACGACTTAACGCTTCACGCAACACACTTCTTGCAACTCCGAGGCTTTTAGCTAATTCAGTTTCACTTGGTAAAAAATCATCTACTTTAAGATCATTCTCTTTGATGTACGCTATCAATGAACTTTCTACTATATCAACTAATGTGACCTGGCTTACGTCTTCAATTTTTTTACATCCAGTCATTATTGTTACAATTTTGTCTGACTAATCTTACCAATCGCAAATTTATAAGAAAAATTTTAATATGCAATTTTTTTAATTCTATCGTTAACGCTACGTTGACATCAGCCCATTGGCTCTTTTCATGGCCTGTTCAAT
>JAQVSH010000086.1 GCA_028700615.1 Bacteroidales bacterium | reverse complement strand
ATTAAAAGAGCTCCCGATGTGATGCTTGCAGGAAAGGTAGTGATGGTTTGCGGTTATGGCGATGTGGGAAAGGGTTGTTCACATTCGATGAGGTCTTACGGGGCTCGTGTGATTGTCTCGGAAATTGATCCGATTTGTGCTTTACAGGCCGCTATGGAAGGCTTTGAGGTCAAAACCGTAGAGGATGTACTGGGTGAGGCCAATCTCTACGTGACGACTACCGGCAATTGCGATGTGATTACTTTTGAACATATGTGTGCCATGAAGGATCAGGCGATAGTCTGCAATATCGGCCATTTTGACAATGAAATTCAGGTAAACAAACTGGATATCCCCGAGATTAAAAAGGTGAATATCAAACCTCAGGTGGACCGTTATATTTTCCCTGACGGCCATTCTATCTATCTGTTGGCCGAAGGGCGTCTGGTTAATCTGGGCTGTGCTACCGGCCATCCTTCTTTTGTGATGAGTAATTCTTTCAGTAACCAGACTCTGGCCCAAATTGAATTGTGGACAAAAAATCTGAAAACAGATGTTTATTGTCTTCCTAAACAACTGGACGAAGAGGTTGCCCGTTTACATCTTGATCAGCTGGGAGTGAAACTGACCCGTTTAAGCCCGAAACAGGCTGACTATATTGGCGTACCTGTTGAAGGGCCTTATAAATCAGATCTTTATCGTTATTAAAAGAACAGGGATGGGAAAGTTTAGGAGGACAGATACTCCCATAGAAGGGCTTTTTCTCGTGGAAACTACTGTTTTTGGAGATTCCCGCGGTTTTTTCATGGAGACTTATTCTTTACGGGATTTTCAGGATCTGGGCATTTCCACTTCTTTTGTTCAGGATAATCATTCCAGATCTAACCGGGGGGTTCTGAGAGGGCTTCATTTTCAGACGTTGCATCCTCAGGGGAAGCTGATCAGGGTGATTGCCGGGAGAGTATGGGATGTGGCTGTGGATCTCAGGGTGGAAAGTCCTACTTTCGGAAGTTGTTATGGAATAGAACTTTCAGCTGAAAACAAGTTACAGATGTATGTTCCTCCTCGTTTTGCCCACGGTTTTCTTACGATAGAAGACGGTTCGGAGTTTTTATATAGCTGTACTGATTATTATCATCCTGAAGACGAGGGCGGTATCTTATGGAACGATCCGGATATCGGGATTCAATGGCCGCTGGAGGCGTTTCATTTAACAGAAGAACAGTTAATGATGTCCGACAAGGACCGAAAACTTTTTCTTCTGGCCTCGCTTGACAAGACGTGTCTTTTTCCCCAAAAATAAAAAAGGGCCCGAAAGGCCCTTCATATCAGTGAAAACATGGTTTTGTTACTTGGCTGTTTCGTTTAGGATTTTTCTGGCAATATCTAATATTTCAGAATTATCCAAGGCAACAATTCCTCCGTCAGGACCCTGTTCAACATGAAAACCAACGCTTTCTCCGGATGGATAATGAGTACCGCCGAAATAATTTCTTACGGTATCTTCACTGAGATTGAGCTGATCCGCGATCAGCTTCATGCTGCCCTGCGGCAGCTGATCTTTGATCCTTCTGAGTTCGTTGAATGTAATGTGCATGATCTTAAATTTTAATATATAAGTGATCTTCGGATTCGATCCTAAAGTTATAACTAAAAGTTAATATTAAAAAATTATCCGGCGCTTTAAAAAGGATCTTTAGTTTTAAAATTTGTTAAATATCAGATATACAAGTAGATTTATATAATTCAGCATCATGAGAGTTGTTTTACAACGGGTTTCAGAAGCCTCTGTAGACATCGGGGGATTGCAGAAATCCTGTATTCATCAGGGCCTTTTGGTCTTTGTCGGAATTGAAGAAGAGGACGGGCGGGACGATGTGCATTGGTTGGCGTCCAAGATTGTTTCCCTGCGGATCTTTAGCGATGACAATGGGAAAATGAATCTTTCCGTAAAAGAAGTAGACGGAGAAATTCTGGTCATAAGTCAGTTTACTTTGTTTGCTGCTTCCAAAAAGGGAAATCGTCCTTCTTTTATCAGGGCTGCCCGTGCTGAAAAAGCGATTCCGCTGTATGAAGAGTTTGTCGGAGTCCTTTCTGAAATGCTGGGAAAGGAAGTCAGAACCGGATCTTTTGGAGCGGATATGCAGGTCAGGCTTCTGAATGACGGACCGGTTACCCTGATGTTGGATACTAAAAACCGGGAATAATCTGTCAGTTTTTTTACCTTTGCACCAAATATTTTTTGATTTGGAAGATTCTGTTCAATATGTAGAACCATCTGCTGTGGTTTTGGCGGATACAACCGGACACTCTTCTTTTTTGCCCGTTGTGGACGGGTTTGTTTTTTCTTCTGCCGAGGCGAATGGGTCAAATCGTTTTGTGACGATTCAGGATTCTGGCAATGAGAATATTGTAGAGGTTCCTGCCGATAAACATTTTGCTCATTTTTCGGATTGGTTGGTTATCTTGGTTTTGTTGCTCTGTCTGGTGGTTATCAGATGCCGGTCTTTATACACCAAATATTTTAATCAGCTGATTCATGCGGTTTGCAGCAGAGCCGCTTCCGTTAAGTTATACAGGGAGAAAAATGTATTGTTTTTCAATATGTCCCGCTGGCTGATGCCGGCTTCTATGGCCATTATTTCGGTATTTACCGTATATGTTGCGGCCAGGTTTCTGGGGGAAGAGTGGATTGCCGAAAATATGTTATTGTCTATATTTTCAGTTTTTCTTGTTTTATCTGTGTTTTACGGATATCAGTTTTTAATTCATGGGTTGGTCGGAGTCCTTTTTTATGTTGAACCGGTTTCAAAAGAGCATTTATTTAATCAAAGGGTTTTGCTCATGGGTTTGGGCGTTTGCCTGCTTCCTCTGACGGCGATGCTGCCTTTTGTCCCTGAATGGATGTTTCGTCCCCTGATTCTTGGCGGAGGTGTGGTTTTCGGCTTCTTTCTGATAATATGGATGGTCCGGACTCTCCAAATTATTTTTGATCATAGGCTCTCATTTTTTTATTTGATTTTGTATATTTGCAGTTTAGAAATACTTCCAATTGCTATTTTGATAAAGACCATGCAGTCAGTCGCTTAGCTATTAATCCAGAAAATTTTCCCAGAAAAAATATTGTACAATTGAAAATCAAAAGAATTTTAGTTTCTCAACCCCAGCCCGTTGAGACCGAAAAATCTCCTTTTGTTGAATTGGCTGAGAAAAATAATCTAAAAATAGATTTTAGGCCTTTTATTCATATTGAAGGGGTTTCAGCGAAGGAATTCCGGCAGACCAGAATCGATATTCTGTCCCATACCGGGGTCTTATTTACCAGTAAGACCTCCGTTGATCATTATTTCCGGATTTGTGAGGATATGAAGATTCAGGTTCCTGACATCATGAAATATTTCTGTATTTCTGAGTCTGTTGCTTATTATCTCCAGAAATATATTGTTTACCGTAAGCGTAAAATCTTCTTCAGTACAGGTAATTTCCCTGATTTGCTGGAGGTTTTGCTGAAACATAAGGATGAAAATTATTTTCTTCCTCTCTCGGAACAGCATAACCCGGATATTCCCAAATTATTAGATAAGAGCAAGCTGAAATATTCTCCTGCTATTCTTTACAGAACGGTTTGCAGTGATCTCTCGGATCTTAAAAAGATTGATTATGATATGCTGGTTTTTTACAGCCCTTCAGAAATCAAGTCTTTGTTGCATAATTTCCCGGGTTTTGAACAAAACGAAATTAAAATTGCCGGTTTTGGAATTTCAACAGCCAAAGCGGTTGAGGATGCCGGTTTAAGGCTTGATGTTCAGGCTCCTCTTCCGGAAGCTCCCTCTATGACTAAGGCCTTGGAATTATTTCTAAAGGAATACAATAACAGGAAGTGATATACCCGGATGCCCTCCAGCTTAACTCTCAGAAAGTCTGAGCGTCTTTATCTGCGAAATGCTATTGACGCCTTGTTCTCTTCAGGAGAGAAGATGTTTGTATTTCCTTTTAAGGTTTTGTGGAAAGTGTCGGAAGCCTCGGAGAATCCTTTGTCATGGATGATTTCAGTTCCCAAAAGGAATATTAAAAAGGCCTGCCGCCGGAATCTGATCAAAAGACGTACCCGTGAGATTTATCGTACGCATAAAAGTTTGTTGTATCAATCTTTAGAGGGTCATTCCAGGTCTTTACAGGTCGCTTTTATTTATTGCGGAAAGGACGTAATGACTTTCAGGGAGCTGGAGCCTAAAATTCAAATCATTCTCAATGAACTTGTTAAATTGGTTGAAAAAGGCGCTTAACGGGTTGTTGATAGGGATGGTCAAATTTTACCGGTATAGCATCTCTCCTTTAAAGCCCCCGTCCTGCCGATATACTCCGACTTGTTCGCAATATGCGCTGGAAGCCCTGAGAAAGTACGGACCTCTGAAAGGAACCTATCTTGCAGTAAAACGAATCCTTTCCTGTCATCCCTGGGGTGGTCACGGGTATGATCCTGTGCCTTAGTTCCCGGAATGAGCGCGGATTACTTTCTCCATTTTTTCCAGAGATGCGTTGAGTATTTGTTTAGGACAGGCCAGGTTGATCCTCATGAAACCTTCTCCTTCTTTTCCGTAATCGCGTCCCTCATTCATCCCGATTCCGGCTTCCCGAATCATTCTTTGTGGAATTTCTTCGACTTTCCAGTGCAGGTTTCTGAAATCAATCCAGCCCAGGTAAGTGGCCTGTATCGGAGTAAGCCCGATCCCGGGTATTTGGCGGGTCCATTGGGTAATGGTCTGAATATTTCCCTGTAAATACTCTCTGAGCTCCTCTACCCATTGCTCTCCATGCTGATAGGCCGCGGTGTAGGCGATGGGTCCGAAAATATCTCCCTGGGTCAAATTCAGGTCCTGTAGCATTTGCAGGACAGGTTTTGCAATGTCCGGATTGGAAATAATCATGGAGGATGCCGGAATCCCTGCAATATTGAAGGTTTTGGCGGGAGATACGTAGACAATGCTGTGTCTGGCTGCAGCTTCAGACACGGTAGCGTAGGGGCAGTGTTTGTGCGGAGCAAAGACAATGTCTCCATGGATTTCATCGGAGAGTACTATGATCCGGTGTTTTTCACAGATGACCGCCAGTTTGGAAAGTTCTTCCCGGGTCCAGGCTCTGCCGACCGGGTTGTGTGGGTTGCACAAAATCAGTAATCGGGTTTTCGGGGTGATGATTTGTTCCAGATGCTCCAGATCCATGGTGTATTCTCCGTTTTTTTCAATCAATGGATTGAGCAATATCTCCCGGTTTTGTTTTCCCATTCCATAGAAGGGAGGGTATACAGGAGTCTGGATGATGATCTGATCTCCCGGCCGGGTCAGGGCGAGAACGGAAAATGTGAGTCCCGGGACAATTCCCGGAGAGAAATGAACCCATTCTCTGCGGATTTTCCACCCGTGCCGTTTGAACATCCAGTTGCAGGTGGCGTTGTAGAAGGATTCTTCCCGGAAAGAATAACCGTAAACCGGATGGGAGACCCTTTCCTGAAGGGCTCGGGTTATAAAGTCGGGCACGGCAAAGTCCATATCTGCTACCCACATGGGCTGGACGTTTTGAGTCCCGAATTGGCTTATTCTGGCGTCATATTTGACACAGGCGGTGTTTTCCCTTGAAATGATCTTATCGAAGTGGAAGTTCATGATATGGGTTTTAAAACGGGATTAAAAGACATTGTGGAATATGATGATTTTACAAAGGTATAATCTTTGGGGTTTGTGTTTTTTCTTTCCCGGGCAAATCTTGAAATTTCCTATTTGATGCACAAGGATATTTTTTATCTTTGTGCGTTTATCTGTATGTATTTATAAAAATTATTTTAAAATCGATTCATTTATGAAGGTAGCTGTTGTTGGTGTAAGCGGGGCGGTTGGTCAGGAGATGTTAAAGGTCCTGGATCAGCGTAATTTCCCTTTGGACGAACTGGTGTTGTTCGGATCTTCCAGAAGTGCAGGATCCGTATACAAATTTCGTGGTAAACAGATAACAGTTAAAGAATTAAAACATAATGACGATTTTAAGGGGGTTGATATTGCCCTGACTTCAGCCGGTGCCGGGATTTCCCGTGAATTTGCCGCTGATATTACAAAATTCGGTGCGGTAATGATTGATAATTCCAGCGCTTTCCGGATGGATCCGGATGTTCCCCTGGTGGTTCCCGAGGTGAATCCTGAAGATTGTAAGGTTCGTCCCCGGAATATTATTGCCAATCCCAATTGCTCGACCATTATCATGGTGGTTGCTTTGAATCCTATTCAGAAACTTTCTCCGATTAAGCGCATTCACGTGGCTACCTATCAGGCTGCCAGCGGTGCCGGCGCTGCTGCAATGGAAGAACTGAAAACTCAGGTAAGCCAGAGTCTTGCCGGGGATCCTGTGACGATTGAGAAGTTTAAATATCAGCTGGCGTTTAATCTGATTCCCCAGATCGATGTCTTTACCGACAATGATTATACCAAAGAGGAGATGAAGATGCACAATGAAACCCGGAAGATTATGCATTCCAATATGAATGTGAGCGCTTCAACCATTCGTGTTCCCGTACTCAGGGCTCACTCTGAAGCGGTTTGGGTTGAAACTGAGCAGCCTTTGTCGGTTCAGGCAGTGCGTGAAGCGATGGAAAAGGCGGAAGGCCTCCTGGTTAAGGATGATCCTTCAAAGAGTATTTATCCGATGCCTTTGGACGTTACCGATCAGGATCCGGTTTATGTAGGCCGTATTCGTAAGGATTATACCTGTGAAAACGGAATCCATTTCTGGTGCGTGGGAGATCAGATCCGTAAGGGAGCAGCCCTGAACGCCATTCAGATTGCCGAATACCTGGTGGAGAAGAAACTTCTGTAGGATCAGAGTTTGTTCCTTCCCAAAAGATATTTTTCCATAGGTAATCCCTTAGGAATAAATTTTGAGACGTCTCCTCCGAATTGCAAGACTTCCCGGACTACCGAGGAGTTAATGGAGGCGTGTTCCGGAAGGGTTAACATGAAGACGGTTTCTACATCCGGCAGCATGACCTGATTCACCTGTGCAATGGATTTCTCGTATTCAAAATCAGCTGAAGTACGAAGTCCCCGCAACATAAATTTTGCGTTCATTCTTTTGCAAAATTCTGTGGTCAGATCTGTGTAGCTATGTACTTCTACTTCATTGACATGGGCGTATAATGCCCGGATCATTTCCACCCGGTCCTCAATAGGAATAAAGAATCGTTTCGAGTTATTGGTCCCGATGCCGATAATGATTTTAT
>JAQVSH010000085.1 GCA_028700615.1 Bacteroidales bacterium | reverse complement strand
ATTGTAGATCTTGATGACGACAAAAAAGCATCCATGGTCAGCAATCTTCTGGTAGTGCTTTGTGCGGATGAACAGGCACAACCGGTCATTAATGCAGGTACCATTTATTAACTGAAAACAAAATGGGTGACAAAAATAAACCCAAAACCTTTGTGTTGCGGATTGCTGATCCGGAGATGATGGATGCCATTGAAAAATGGGCCGCCGACGAATTCAGAAGTACGAATGGTCAGATTGTGTGGATTCTTGATCAGGCCCTGAAAAAAAGCGGAAGAATGAAGAAAAAGAAAGAGCAGCCACCCACAGAAGGGAAATAATGCGAACGATCATAAAGCGGAAGGGGGACCCTATTCCGCTTTATTTTTCACCTGACAATGGTATGTTTTTATCCCCGGTAGGATTTGTCTCTTGGATTCCGGTCACATATACTCCCAGAAAGATTAAAACAGCGCCCAGCAGAGAGAAAACAGTGAGTTTTTCATGCAAGAAGATGGCTGCCGTAAGAAGTGTGATAAAGGGAATAAAATAGATGTAATTATTGGTCCTTATACTTCCCATCACCCTGATCGCTTTATTCCAGACCACATAACACAACGAAGAAGCGATCACCCCTAAAAAGAGCAGGTTCAGCCAGACTTCAGGCCGGCTCAAAACCACCACATTCCAGGTAAACGGCTGATAAAGGAACCAAGGCAACAGGGTCAGTGCTCCGTAGAAAAAGATCTTACGGGTAATATACAATGTGGGATACAAGCGATCCACCCTTCTCAGGAGAATTGAATATACAGCCCACAACATAGCGGCCGACAGAGAAAGAATATCCCCCAGAGGATTGATCTTAAGCAGAAAATTCCCGTTATAAACCACAAGGAATACACCGGCAAAGGCAATGACCGCGCCGATCCAGAGATTCCGGGTTAAAGACTCTTCTTTAACAAAAAAATGAGCTCCAATAGCGGTAAAAATAGGAGCCGTAGTTACAATCAGAGACACATTGGAGGCCAGAGTTATATTCAGAGCTGTATTCTCAGTAAGAAAATACAGAGACCCCCCAAAAACGCCCAGTAAAATAAATACCCATTCATCCCGGATCGGAGCCGGCTGAAAATGACGGGGATGCAAAAGGCATAATACAAGGTAGGCAATGACCGCGCGGATCAGAAAAATATCCGCCGGGGTCAGCCCGGAATTTAACAGGATTTTGGTCGAAATAAAAGTAGTGCCCCAAATCACTGCTGTAAAAAACGCCAAAAAAGAATAGATGCGTGCAGGATGCTTCATAAAATACAATAAGGGGCAAAAATAAGATTAATCTAATGGAAAATAGATAAAGAATTGAAGATCCTCTCTATTGATTTTTTATCTTTATACAGCAGAATGATTCCCTTTCTTAGCCTGCAATATTCCATCAAAACTAACCGAATACACCATGACACACATTGACCGACGTTCTTTTTTGAAAACAGCCGGAGCCGGGGCACTTGCACTGGGGCTTTCCGGAAGATTGCCGGCAGAGGCAGGATACGCCTCTCAGGTTGCCGCGCAAAAAAATGCACTTCCCCGCTGGAGAGGCTTTAACCTGCTTGATTTTTATTTGACCCGTCCTTATGTTCGTCCAACCGCCCCGAAAAACAGCGTGACCACGGAGGATGATTTTAAGTGGATGCGGGACTGGGGATTTGACTTTGTCCGGATTCCGATGGGATACCCCTCCTATATTCAGTTTGACGCCAAAGGAAATTCCAATAAACACATTACCCCTGAAGAAACGGTTCTTTTTAACGAGTCGGCCGTAGAAGAAGTGGAAAAACTGATTTATCAGGCCAATCAAAACGGGCTTCACGTGAGTCTGAACCTCCACCGGGCACCTGGATTCTGCATTAACGCAGGATTCAACGAACCCTTCAACCTATGGAAAGATGCGGAAGCTCAGGAAGCTTTCTATACGCATTGGGAAATGTGGGCCAGGCGTTTCCGGAACATATCCGCTGAAAAACTTAGCTTTGACCTGGTCAATGAGCCCTGTTTCCGTGAAGACATGAACGATCAGTACAGCAGAAAAAGCCCTGTTCCGGGAGATATCTACCGTAAAATTGCTATGGGCTGTCTCGAAAGAATCCACAAATATAATCCTGATCGTCTGGTAGTAGCCGATGGAAACGATGGAGGAAGTCTGGTGATCCCTGAATTAACCGATTTAAAAATCGGACAAAGCTGCCGGGGATACTCTCCCGGAGAAATATCCCATTACCGTGCATCCTGGGTATATGCCAATCCGGATGACGCTCCTTACCCCAATTATCCGGGAATTATCAACGGGAAAAAATATGATCGCAAATATCTTGAAGATTTTTACAAACCATGGACAGACCTGGTAAAACAGGGAGTCGGGGTGCATTGCGGGGAATGCGGTTGTTACCGGGAGACTCCTCATGAAATCTTCCTGGCCTGGTTTGGGGATGTCATCGGGATTCTGACGGAAAACAATATCGGATATGCCCTCTGGAATTTCAAGGGTGATTTCGGATTTCTGGATTCGGGGAGAAAAGATATTGCCTACGAAGACTGGTACGGTCACAAACTGGACCGTAAAATGCTGGAGTTGCTGCAAAAGAATTAAGGTTCCCGACGGGAATAAAAATCCCGGGGTTGAACGAAACATACAAAAGTTATGCAGTTCAGCCCCGGGATTTTTCCATCAATTGCGAAAGGTCTACTTATTTTTTTTTCCGGGGTATACTTTCAATGCCTCATCCAGACAGCGAAGCGCCTTTTTAATATCTTCACAATTCAAAACATAGGCAATCCTGACTTCGTCTGTACCCACTCCCGGGGTCGAATAAAATCCGGAACCCGGAGCAAGCATTACCGTTTGCCCTTCATATTGGAAATCCCTCAACAACCATTGTGAAAAAAGATCGGCATCATCCACCGGAAGACGAGCCATAACGTAGAAAGCTCCCAAAGGCTTATTGCACAAGACCCCGTCAATATGGGCAAGCCCCTCAACCAGCACATCCCTCCTGCCGATAAACTCACGATACACCTCATCAAGATATGACTGGGGCGCATCAATGGCAGCCTCTGCCAAAATCTGTCCGAAAGTGGGCGGACTTAACCTGGCCTGTGCAAACTTAAGCGCGGTCTGCATCACTTCTTTATTGCGCGTAACAAAGGCTCCCAGTCTGATTCCACAAGCACTGTATCGTTTCGAGAAAGAGTCAATTAAAATGGTATGTTCCTCGACTCCTTTCAGATTCATTACTGAAAAATGAGGATGGCCATCATAACAGTATTCACGATAAACCTCATCCGACATCAGGAAAAGGTCATAACGCTTGACCAGATCCGCCAGTTGTTCCAATTCCTTTTTGCTGTATAGATAGCCGGTAGGATTATTAGGATTGCAAATAATAATGGCCTTAGTCTTTCCGGGAGTAATCAGCTTTTCAAAATCCTCAATCGGCGGGAGAGAAAATCCCTGCTCGATGGTAGATACTATCGGTTTCAGCTTTACTCCGGTGGTAATGGTAAATCCGTAATAATTGGCATAAAAAGGTTCCGGAACAATGATTTCGTCATCATTATTCATACAGGCCATCATCGCAAAGGAAATGGCTTCGGAGCCTCCGGTAGTAATCATAATCTGATCAGGATCGATCTCTATCGAACGTCTCTTATAATACTCTGATAATTTGCGCCTTAGTGAATCAATCCCAAAAGAAGGGCTATACTCCACAACCTTTAAAGTATTCTCTCTAACCGCTCGCAATGCATTCGGAGGTGTCTGAATATCAGGCTGTCCGATATTCAAATGATACACTTTAATTCCTCTTTGCTTGGCCTGATCGGCCAGCGGAGCGAGCCTTCTGATTGGAGAGGCCGGCATGATACGTCCCTTGTCGGAGATCTTAGGCATTTGATTTAATTTTATTCGTGAACAAATATAAAAAAACCTTGTACGTTTTAACGCACAAGGCTATAGTTAACAGAGGCGTTAGAAAAATTACTTACTCTTTTCCGCCACTTCTCCTTTAATACCAAGGGTTACCTGTCCAAAATTCGTAATCACCGTAATAGATTTAGAAAAAGGACCGGAAAGACGGGTGTTATAACCCACCTCTATTTTAGTAGAAGCTCCGGGTTTAATGGGCTCTTTGACCCATTTAGGGATAGTGCACCCGCAGGATGCACGACAATCTTTAATAATCAGAGGCTCTTTTGAATTATTGGTAAGAGTAAAAGTTGTAATGCCATTCCCATCATAAGGAATATTACCGTAATCAAAAGACAATTTATCAAAGGCCACTCCCGGAATGACATTTTTTTCGTTTTTCCCGTCAATGGAAAATCCGTATACAGAACTGATTAACAAGCACGTAAAAACAAATAGAATCTTTTTCATATCCAATCCCGTTCATTTAAAAGGTCAGGAGAAACACGCCTGCAATGAGCATCAGTGGTTATCCCATCTTCATTTTCAAATCACTTGATGTCGCAAAAATAGTATGAATTCTTATCATTATCACTTCTGACCCGGAGAAAATGTTTATTTTTGTGAGTTTTTTATTCAACCATACATCTCTCATGGCACAATTAGCAACAAAATATGAACCTCAACATACTGAAGATAAATGGTATGCATACTGGTTAAAACATAAGATATTTGAATCAAAACCTGATCAAAGGACTCCTTACAGTGTGGTGATTCCACCCCCCAATGTTACAGGGGTATTGCATATGGGGCATATGCTCAATAATACCATTCAGGATGTTCTGTTACGCCGGGCACGTATGCAGGGTAAGAATGTCTGCTGGGTTCCTGGCACCGACCATGCATCCATTGCTACAGAAGCCAAAGTAGTGGCAAAACTGGCTGCCGACGGGCTTAAAAAAACCGATCTTTCCAGAGAAGAATTTGTCAGCCATGCCTGGGAGTGGACCGAAAAGCACGGGGGTATCATCCTCGAACAACTCAAAAAACTGGGAGCTTCCTGTGACTGGAGCCGGACAAATTTTACAATGAATCCGGAATACTCAAAAAGCGTCATCAGAGTATTTGTGGATCTATACAACAAAGGCAAAATCTACCGGGGAGTCCGGATGGTTAACTGGGATCCGGCAGCAAAAACCGCGCTGTCCGACGAAGAAGTCATTTATAAGGAAGTCACCGGAAAATTATACTATCTCAGATACAGAATCGAAGGAGAAGAAAACCGCTGGGTGGTCATAGCCACCACACGCCCCGAAACAATTCTCGGGGACACGGCTGTATGCGTACACCCTGAAGATCCGAGATATGCTTTTCTGAAAGGGAGAAAAGTCATTGTTCCCCTGATCAACCGTCCTGTGCCTGTCATCATGGACGAATATGTAGACAGGGAATTCGGAACCGGAGTATTGAAAGTCACCCCCGCGCATGATGTCAATGACTACATGCTGGGAGAAAAATACAACCTGGAGGTGATTGATATTTTTAATGAGGATGGAACGCTCAACGAAAAAGCTCAGTTATATGTAGGGAAAGACCGTTTTGACGTCCGCAAACAGATCGAAAAAGACCTTGAAAAAGCCGGGGCTTTAGAGAAGACTGAAGCCTACACGAACAAAGTCGGGTATTCGGAGCGGACCGATGTGGTCATTGAGCCCAAGCTTTCCATGCAATGGTTCGTCAAAATGGAAGAAATGGCTGAGCCTGCGCTCAAAGCCATTATGAACGATGACATTAAGTTGTATCCGAATAAATATAAAAACACCTACCGGCACTGGATGGAAAACATCAAAGACTGGTGTATTTCCCGGCAACTGTGGTGGGGTCACAGGATTCCCGCCTGGTATCTGCCTAAGGGAGGATTTGTGGTTGCCGAAAACGTTGAAGAAGCGCTGATTCTGGCAAGAAAAAAGACCGGAGATGCTTCTCTTGAAGCCTCTTCTCTGCGTCAGGATGAAGACAGCCTGGATACCTGGTTTTCTTCCTGGTTATGGCCTGTTTCCGTGTTTGATCCGAAAATTGCCGGAAGTAAAGACAACAAGCCCAATCCGGATCTCAGCTATTATTATCCCACCGAAGTATTGGTTACAGCCCCTGAAATTCTGTTTTTCTGGGTAGCAAGGATGATCATGGCAGGTTATGAATGGATGGGCGATATGCCTTTCCGGAATGTATATCTGCATGGTATTGTCCGCGATAAACAAGGACGGAAGATGTCCAAATCCCTGGGTAATTCTCCGGATCCCATCACCCTGATGGAACATTTCGGCGCCGACGGGGTCAGAATGGGTATGCTTCTTTCCGCTCCTGCCGGGAATGACATTCTGTTTGACGAATCCCTCTGCGAACAGGGACGGAATTTTAACAATAAAATATGGAATGCCTTTAGGCTTATTCAGGGGAAAACTCCCGATGAAACGGTTGAACAACCCGAATCTTCCAGAATTGCGGTGGAATGGTTTGACGCCGTCCTGAATAAAACCATTGAAGAACTGGATGAACTTTTTGATAAATTCAGATTATCAGAGGCCCTGATGTTGGTATATAAACTCTTCTGGGATGAATTTTCCTCCTGGTACCTGGAACTTACCAAACCGGCCTGGCAGCAGCCTATGGATACCAAAACCCATGCCGCCACGATGGAGTTCTTTGATAAACTGCTTCGCCTGCTTCATCCCTTCATGCCATTTATCACTGAGGAACTCTGGCAGCACATTGCCGAGCGGGCTGAAGGAGATAGCATATCTATATCCGAATGGCCTGTAAAACAGTTGTATAATCCGGAAAAAGTGCTTGCTTTTGAGCCTGTAAAAGAAATTATTTCTGCAATCCGTTCGATCCGTCAGGAAAAAAACATCTCCAATAAAGAGACCCTTCAGCTTTTGGTCAAAGGAAATATTGTATATCCGGAGATTTTGGAGAAAATGTGTAACCTCTCAGAAATAAAAACAGTCAGTGAAAAACCGGAAGGAAGCCTTTCTTTCCTGATCAATACCACAGAATATTTTGTTCCTGTCGCAGGAATGATTAACTTGTCGGAAGAAAAAGCAAAGATTGAGGCTGAGCTGACGCGCCTTCGGGGATTTCTAAATTCCGTCAACGGGAAACTAAACAACGAACGCTTTGTTCAGAATGCTCCTGTTGCCGTATTAGAGAACGAACGCAAAAAACAGTCTGATGCTTTGAGTAAAATCAAAGCGCTCGAAGAACAACTGGAAGCATTGAAAGGTTGATCCTGAAGAAGGATCTCAACATAGAAACGATTTA
>JAQVSH010000084.1 GCA_028700615.1 Bacteroidales bacterium | reverse complement strand
TGCGCTCACATGGCTCCGGATCTCCCCGCGAAATCTATCAATTCGGAGACCGCGGTTACTGGGCCTTTGACGTTCAGGAACAATACATTAATCTGCGGTATGCTATGCTGCCCTACCTTTATTCCACCGCATGGCAGATCACTAAAAACGGATACTCCTACATGAGGCAATTGTCTATGGAAGCTCCGCAGGATAAGAAGGTATACAATATGGACGATGAATATATGTTCGGTTCGGCTTTTCTGGTTGCCCCGGTGCTTGAAGCAGACGCTAAAACCCGGAAAGTATACCTGCCCAACAGTTCCCAATGGTACGACTACTGGACCAATGAGCTGTATGAAGGCGGACAGACCGTATCGAAAGAAGTTCCCATCGAAATTATGCCGCTTTATGTAAAAGCAGGTTCTATCGTTCCGTTCAATACTGAAAAAGTACAATATGCCGAAGAAAAGCCCTGGACAAAACTTGAACTAAAAGTTTACCCGGGCGCTGATGCTTCCTTTGTGCTTTATGAAGATGAAAACGACAACTATAATTACGAAAAAGGAGCCTACACTGAAATCCCGGTTACCTGGGACAATGTAAACAATACCCTGACCATCGGAGCCCGTACCGGATCCTTCGAAGGAATGCTAAAGAACCGGAAATTTGTAGTCAGTGTGGTCGGACAAAAAGCCAAAACCATTTCCTACACCGGAAAAGAATTGAAAGTCAAGTTCTAATTCAATAATAATTAATAACATGAAGAAATTTTTTATTTTACTTGTTCTGGGATTTCTGCCGGTTTTTGCTTTTGCGCAGTTCCAAAAAACTGAACAAGGGGTAAAAACGACGGTCAACGGAATTGATATCAAGGTTGAGTTTTACTCCCCTGATATTGTCCGCGTTCTCAAAAGCCCCGCCGACAGCACCTTTACTAAAGAAAGCCTGTCAGTTATTATGAAACCCGGAAAAGTGGATTTGTCCGCTTCAACCACGGGTTCTGTTATTGAGGTAAAATCCTCTTCTCTTGCTGTTAGAATCGACACAAAGACCGGTAAAGTATCCTTTCAGGACCTGAAAGGCACCAATCTGCTTGCAGAAAAAGATTACGGAGTACAATTCGTTCCCATGGTATATACCTCCCGCTCGGCAATCACTGCCGCGCTGGAAGCAGGCGCCTATGGATTCAGCCCCGCTATGGTTAACCAGGGAGCTCCCGGACAAGCGGTTTCTGCCGCAGGACAGCCCGGACAAGCTGCCCCTGGAGCCGCTCAGCGTCCCCGGATGCAGACAATTACCGAAAGAACCAACGAAGTCAGTCAGGGATTTTTACTGGATCAGGACGAAGCCATATACGGCCTCGGACAACAACAGGACGGTTTTATGAACCAGCGCAATCAAAGACTGGTGCTGGATCAGAACAATATGCTGGTTGCCATCCCCTACTTTGCTTCAACCAAGGGTTACGGGCTTTTCTGGGATAATTATTCCAGAACCGTATTTCTTGATACTCCTTCTTCAGGAACCACCTTTACCTCCGATGCCGGAGATTGTGTAGATTATTATTTTCTCTATGGCACGAACGGTGATAAAACCGTTGCCCTGATGCGCGATCTAACCGGGAATGCACCGATGATGCCCCTCTGGACATTCGGATACTGGCAAAGCAAAGAACGTTACGAATCTCAGGATGAAACCGTGGGTATCGTAGAAAAATACCGTGAACTGGGGGTACCTCTGGACGGAATTATTCAGGACTGGAAATACTGGGGAGTTCCTCCCGCTGATCCCAGCAATGATGAACAGTGGAATGCCATCCGTTTTGCCAATCCCGCTTACCCCGATCCTCAGGGCATGATTGACAAAGTACATGCACTGGGTGCTCACATGATCATATCCGTATGGTCTCAATTCGGAAAAGGGACCGACATGTACAAAGAACTCGAAAAAATGAACGCCCTGATTCCCATCAACACCTGGCCCGCCATTTCTGTTCCTTACGATGTCTTCAACCCCAAAGCCAATGAACTGGTATGGAAAAACATGAACGAAAACATCTTCAAATACGGCATGGACGGCTGGTGGCTTGACGGCACAGAACCTGAAATTCATGAACCGAGAACTGTTGCCCAGTTTAATCACCAAACTGCCCTCGGCGCCTTCAGAAACGTAAGAAATGCTTTCCCTCTGTTTGCAAACAAAGGAGTCTACACCGGCCAGCGCGCCACCACCTCCGCCAAGCGGGTCTATCTGCTGACCCGTTCCGCTTTTGCCGGACAACAGCGTTATGCGGCCAATACATGGAGCGGTGACATCACAGCCAGCTATGATATCTTCCACAAACAGATTTCCGCCGGACTGAACTTTTCTATCTGCGGAATTCCTTACTGGAATACCGACATCGGAGCCTTCTATCCTCCCAGAAATCTCCCCAAAGAATACGTTGGCAAACCTGCTGAATACGAACCCTACAAAAAATTGTACGCCCGTTGGTTCCAATTCTCGACTTTCCATCCGATGCTGCGTTCACACGGTACCCGCGGAGCCTATGAAATCTGGCAATTTGGAGAAAAAGGCAGCTGGTCATACAACAACATTGAAAAGTACATCAACCTGCGTTATACCATGCTTCCTTATATTTACTCAACCGCATGGCAGGTTACCAATAACCAGTACTCTTTCCTGCGCCATCTTTATATGGATGCTCCCTCTGACAAAAACACCTACAAAATTGATGACGAATTTATGTTCGGTTCTGCATTCCTTGTAGCTCCGGTTGTTGTAGAAGATGCTACCTCAAGGGAGGTCTATCTGCCAAACAGTTCAAAATGGTTTGACTTCTGGACCGAAGAATCTTTTGACGGAGGTCAGAAGGTAACCAAAGCCACTCCGATCGATGTGGTTCCTGTATATGTGAAGGCTGGATCTATTCTTCCCCTTACCACTGCAAAAGTGCAATATGCCGAAGAAATTCCCTGGAACAAACTGGAATTAAGAGTTTATCCCGGTACCGACGGAAGTTTTGTACTCTATGAGGATGAAAAAGACAACTATAATTACGAAAAGGGTGTCTACAGCGAAATTCCCCTCACTTGGGACAATGCAGCCAAAACTCTTACCATCGGAGCCCGTAAGGGAGAATTCCCGGGCATGCTGACAAAACGCAAATTTGTAGTCAATGTCGCGGGTGAAAAATTGAGCAAAACAATCTCTTACTCAGGTAAAGAAGTCATCGTTAAATTCTGATTTTTATCATCTGAGATTTTCTCATGAAGAAGGTGTCCGAAGATAATTCGGATACCTTCTTTTTTATGAACTGAATATGTTGCTATACAACACCCGGTATTTCGATTCTCAAAGTTTTACAGGAATCTCTGACGGCTGGCAACGCACCACTCTTAGCGTTTATACTCTAAAACCTGTCCGCTTGCCAATAGATTATCTCTTAATGCGGAGTACGGAATTTCATGTAAATCTTTGCCCGATTCCACAGCCATTGCCGCAAGAGTTCCTGCACTTTGTCCCAGAATCATAAACACCGGCTCCATCCGGATCGACCCGAAAGCAATGTGAGAGCTGGATACCGCTACAGGAACCAGCAGATTTTTACATTCAGAAGCCTTAGGCATAATGGTGCCCAGATCAATTTGGTAAGGAGGAGTAGACACTCCGACATCACCCTCATTCTGGACATAACCTTCCGGAGTAATATAACGTTGAACATTATGAGAATCAATAGTATATGATCCCATACCAATGGGTCTTCCCACGCTGTTCTTCCCTTTGATTTCATTTTCCGTCATCACAAAATCGCCCTTCATCCGACGAGCCTCCCGGACATAGATCTGATAAGGCCAATTCCCATTATCGGAAAATTCATCTTTGGCTAAACCCCAGGTTTTCATTTTTTCCTGCACTTCGGCAGGTACACGCGGATCGTTGGCAATGAAATACAACCAGCCTTTCTGATAGGTTTCGTGTTCTTTCAGAATTTCTTTTCTCCGTTCGTAGGAAGCCTCCGGATATTCATAATTCATCCCGATATTATCAAAACTAAAAGGCCCGTGATTATTCACATCCGTCTTCCGGTTAGGAATAGGATCGAATTTGTCAAACGTCTGCCGCCAACCAGCCTGATAGACACGCACTAATAATTCATATTGGGTGGAATCATATCCCTCTGGCCTTGGGAAAGGGATTTTATTGTCTTCGCTTTGGGTAAGGCAAAGCCTGTAACAATAGGCCTGAATCTTATCATCGCCTTCTCCCCGGAGGCCCGGGCTGTCGGGAGATATCCGGGGCAGGAGTCCGCTGGCGGAATCTCCCGGAATAAGATAAGGACTGATCAGCGACCCAAAATAATGAGGATGCTGGAATACTCCGGTCTGTACCCCATTCCATTCTTCATTATATTCACTGTTGGCCTCTCTTCCTACATGATAGTTCACCCCGGCCGCGGCCATCAGGTCTCCTTCATAGGTAGCATCCACGAAAATCTTGCCTTTATAGGTATTTCCGCCAAGAGTGGTGATAGAAACAATCTTTCCGTTCTTTAGAAGAACACCTTTCTCCCGGTCAAGCCACTCATCCCGGTACACTATAATCGCATTCTCTTTGATAAAATCCTCGAAAACCTGCTCAGCCACATGAGGTTCAAAGATCCACATAGTGCGGTTATTTCCATCCATGGCTGGAGTCCCCTGCCCTACGTTTCCGTACTCTTCTTTTTTCTGCCACTTCCAGGTTTCGGGAAGCTGATAATAATCATATATGCGTTGGTAAAACTCTCTCGATATACCTCCGATGACACTCTTATCTCCGGTATCGGTAAAGCCCAATCCCGAAGAAGAAAGCCCTCCCAGGTGTATATCGGGAGAAACAATAATCACCGATTTCCCCATCCTGAGGGCCTGTACGGCCGTGGTCACCGCGGCGGAAGTTCCGCCGTATATAATAATATCGGCCTTTTTCACCGAAGCATCCTGACAACTCCACAAAAGCAGAGAAATCATCCATACTATAAAAAATTTCTGTGTTCCCGACTTCATTTTATTGATTTTAAAGGTTCATATCTGTAAATTTATTCTTTTTAGTTACATTTTCCATGCCCCGGGATATGAAAGCAGATACACCGAATCCATTTATTGTTACATTTGCAGCCGATTTACAGATACTTAGAATCCTGTATTCCATTTCTCTAAAGATCTTCCCTCTGCAGTAATCAGTATTCATCATTTGATCCAAACACTGAGGGCCATAAGGATTAATTCTGTGTTCTATGTCGGAAACTGCTCAACACATTGCTTTCAATAAGGTTTCATTTGCCGGTTTAATTATAACCCTTGGCATCGTATTTGGCGATATAGGGACAAGTCCTTTATATGTGGTTAAAGCCATTACCTCGGGAGCCGACCTATATGATAAAATTCTGGTATACGGAGGACTATCCTGTGTTTTCTGGACATTGACCCTGCAGACCACGGTAAAATATATTCTCATCACGTTGCGTGCGGACAATCACGGAGAAGGAGGTATTTTCGCCCTGTACGCATTAATGAAAAAGAAATCCACCTGGGCCGCCATTATTACCATGATCGGGGGGTGTGCTTTATTGGCGGATGGCGTGATTACCCCATCTATCACAGTTACTTCCTCCATTGAAGGACTGCAACTGATTAATCCCGGTATACGGGTTCTTCCTTTGGTTCTTTGTATTTTAACCGCATTGTTCTTCATCCAGCAATTTGGAACCCGGTTTATCGGACAATCGTTTGGCCCCATCATGGTCATCTGGTTCACTATGTTGTCGGTCCTGGGATTTAGCCAGATTATTCTTTCACCGGAAATTCTGAAAGCCATTAATCCCTATTATGCCATTGATTTTTTGATCCATTATCCGGGCGGATTTATCCTCCTGGGGGCAGTTTTTCTGTGTACCACCGGAGCCGAAGCCTTGTATTCCGACTTAGGCCACTGCGGCATCAGAAACATCAGAATTTCCTGGATTTTTGTAAAAATTTCACTGCTCCTGAATTATTTCGGACAAGGAGCCTGGTTAATCAACCATCCTGTTCCGGTAAATGACCTCAATCCGTTTTATTCTATTATGCCGACCTGGTTTCTGATCCCGGGAATATTGATTTCAACGGCAGCAGCCGTCATTGCCAGTCAGGCCCTGATCACAGGTTCTTATACTCTGATCAGTGAAGCGATTTCTCTTAATTTCTGGCCAAAAATTAAAATTCTGCATCCTACCGATATCAAAGGACAGGTTTATATCCCGTTTATAAACTGGCTATTATGGGTCTGCTGCTGTATTGTAGTCCTGTTATTTCAGGAATCCTCCAATATGGAAGCGGCATATGGTCTTTCCATCACCATCACCATGATTATGACCACCCTGCTTTTGTTCCATTATTTACGTCAACGCCATGTCAATTTTCTGCTGCTTGGAATGTTTGCTCTTTTATTTGGAACGATTGAGGGATCATTTCTGATTGCCAACCTGCATAAATTTTCTCACGGAGGGTGGTTTTCAATTTTCCTGGCATTCTGTTTTTCTCTGATGATGATAGGATGGTTCTTTGGCAGAAAAATCAAAAACAGGCATATCAGTTTTTCCAATCTGGATCAATACCTGCCTTTATTTAAAGACCTAAGCAAGGATACCTCCATTCCTCCGATTGCCACTAATCTGGTATATATTATTAAAGCCAATTATAAACATCAGATTGAGTCGAAAATTATCTATTCTATTTTCAGCAAACAGCCCAAACGCGCTCAAACCTATTGGTTGTTGCATGTTAACATAATGGACGAGCCAAAGACCTTCTGTTATGAAATAGAACAAATAATTCCCGGGATTCTGATCCGGATAGATTTTTATCTCGGATTTAAAATTGAGCCAAGGATTAATCTATATTTTAAAGAAGTGCTAAAAGAAATGGTCGCTAAACGAGAAATTGAACTGACCAGCTTCTACAAGTCCCTGAAAAAACATTCATTCCCCGGAGATTTTTTGTTTATCAATCTGGATCGTGTCATGACCCGGGATTATGCGCTATCACCCGTGGACACCATCATCATGGGGTTACATGCCTTTACCCGGTCTATCAGTATCAATGATGTAAAAGCCCTCGGCCTCGATACGAGCTGTGTCATTGAAGAAAAAGTGCCGATCTCCATTGAACGGCCTTTAAGCAGAAACATTGTAAGGATACAGCCTAAAGACGCGGCAACAATAAAACCTAGGGCAACAGAGATTTCCTAAGATAAATTACA
>JAQVSH010000083.1 GCA_028700615.1 Bacteroidales bacterium | reverse complement strand
TTCACTTTCACGATAAACGTCAATTTCATAGCCGGTTAATTGTCCTGCAAGCTTAATATTAAAACCGCCTTTCCCAATAGCCAGGGAAACCTCACTGGCTTTCAGGTATACTTCCGCACGTTTTTCCGCTTCAATAATCTTCACAGAAGTAATTTTAGCAGGGCTCAAAGCACGGGAAATAAAGAGCTGAATATTATTTGTAAAATTAATCACATCAATATTCTCATTACGAAGTTCCCGGACAATTCCATGAATCCTCGAACCTTTCATTCCCACACAAGCTCCCACGGGATCAATTCTTTCATCATAAGACTCCACAGCGACTTTTGCTCTCTCACCCGGAATTCTGACAATTTTTTTAATCGTAATCAGACCATCAAAAATCTCCGGGACTTCCTGTTCAAAAAGTCTCTCCAGAAAAACAGGAGACGTACGGGATAATATGATCATCGGATTGTTATTTTTCATTTCAACCCGGTGAACCACCGCACGAATAGCATCTCCCTTACGGAAATGATCACCCGGAATTTGTTCTGATTTGGGCAAAACCAATTCATTCCCGTCATCATCAACAATCAGGGTTTCGCGTTTCCATACCTGATACACTTCACCGGTAATGATTTCGCCTTCCCGGTCTTTATATTTTGTATAAATATTGCCCTTTTCCAACTCCAGAATTCTGGCGGCAAGATTTTGCCTCAATGCCAAAATGGAACGACGGCCAAAATCTTCCAGTTTAACCTCATCCGTCAGATTTTCGCCTACTTCATAGTCCTCATCAATACTTTTTGCTTCAGTCAGAGAAGCCTGAAGATTAGGATCTGTGAGCTGATCATCCTCCACAACCACGCGGTTACGCCAGATTTCAAGGTCTCCTTTATCAATGTTAATGATGATGTCGAAATTTTCATCCGTTCCGTATTTGCGCAATACCATGCTGCGAAAAACTTCCTCCAGCACACGCATCATCGTGGCTCTGTCGATATTTTTCAGCTCCTTGAACTCGGAAAAGGTTTCAATCAAATTTAAACTAAGTTGTCCCATTTTACTGCAACGTGTTGATTTTAAAAAGTAAGCAATACTCGAGTGATTCTAATATCTTTTAAAAATAATTCTTTTTCTGATACATCCTCCGGATTCTTCTTTACGGATTTGTTTTTTGCCTTACTCTTTAGCAAAAGCCAAAGCCGATCTCCTTCAAAAGATTTCAGGACTCCCTGAAAATTCTCCCCGGAATGGAGCATTACCTCCACTTCTTTTCCGGTATATTTTTCATATTGTTCTCTGACTTTAAACGGCTCCGTGAGCCCCGGAGAGGATACCTCCAGTTCAAAATCTTCAGCATCCCGGTCCAGTCTGCCTTCAATGCCCCGGCTGACCCTGACACAATCATCAATTAAAATGCCCCCGGGACGATCCAGTAAAACCGTAATCTTACCATTCTGAGATACTTTAACTTCAACAACAAAAATGTCTGTTTGATCAATCAACTCAGTAACAAGACCTGATATAAGAGATTCTGTAATCATGCTTTTAAATAAAACAGGGGACTCTTGCCCCCTGAATAAGTTTTCCCCGAAAACAATGCAAAAATAGACAAAAATATCAGAAATTCAAATTTATAAAAAAAACTCGACAGAGTATGGAAAACTGGCTATATTTGCCTGCAAAATTATGATCCGGATCTTTTAAGCTCATTGATAATGAAGGCAAAAGCCATCAAATCACTGTTACAGCAGAAGAATATATTTTTTATTTCTGTCTTTTCCCTGATGATCCCTCCTATGATCCTCTCTGTGACAGAACCTCTCTTTTTTACTTCCAGAATAGCCTCTTTACTGGTTCCTTTCGGGGCCTATGCCTTCATGCTCTCCATATTCCGGAAACCGGGATATATGATTACAGCACTGTTTCCAATCATGCTGCTGAATGCTTTTCAGCTGGTTCTGCTTTGGTTATTCGGAGGATCCGTAGTGGCTCCGGATATGTATACAAACATGGTGATCTCCAACAGCTCTGAAGCGGGTGAATTACTTAAAAATCTGTGGCTTCCGGTGCTGCTGGTAAGTTTGGTTTATTTTTCTGTTCTGGCGCTGGGCGCATATTCATTTCGGATACCTGACATTCCATACACATGGCGACGGAGAGCAGTTTTAAGCAGTCTGTTGATCTTTCTCACGGGGTTGGCGTTTGCCGGGATATCCAAAGCACGGAATCCGGAATACTCCCTGAAATACAATGTCTTTCCCGCCAATGCAATCCATAATCTGGATTATGCGGTTCAAAAATGGCGCCAAAATAAAAATCATACCCAACTATCTTCCGAATTTTCTTTTCAGGCGGTAAAAACAAACCATGCAAACACCAGGGAAATCTATATGTTAGTTCTGGGAGAAGCCTCCAGAGCCTGTAACTGGAACCTCTTCGGATATGAGAGAAAAACTAATCCCCTGTTGAAGAACCATGAAGGATTATTTCTTTTCTCTGATGTAATGACAGAATCCAATACAACCTTTAAAAGTATTCCTATCATATTGTCCGGAGTCAATGCGAGCCGCTACGAAGATTTATATAAGCAAAAGAGCATAGTTACCGCATTCAAAGAAGCAGGATTCAAAACCCTTTTTGTTTCCAATCAGGCTCCCAACAAAACCATTACCGATGCATTCAGTCATGAAGCAGACGAAAATCTTAATTTTACGAAGACCTCCGAGAAATCAGGTATTCTGAAACACCTTCCGGACGCACAAATGTTTCCGGAAATTCGCAGGTTTTTGAACTCGGAACAAGGTGATTTATTTATTGTAGTTCATACCTACGGATCTCATTTTGACTACAAAGAACGATACCCCAAAGCCTATGCCGTATTTCAGCCGGACAGTGCAATCGTCGCCGGACCGAATGACCGCACCGTTCTTATCAATGCCTATGACAACAGCATTGTCTATACTGATTTTGTGATCCACTCTCTGATGGATATGTTGAAAGAAACCGGATCTGCCAGTGCTTTAATGTATATTTCCGATCATGGGGAAGACCTGCTGGACGATAAAAGACAATTATTATTACACTCCTCTCCCCATCCGACCTATTACCAGCTTCATGTTCCCATGCTCCTGTGGTTTTCAGAGTCTTTTCAGCAAAATTTTCAAGATAAGGTGAATGAAGCAGCCCGTCACAAAGAGGCTCCGGTCACAAGTTCGGTTGTTTTTCACTCCCTCCTGGACATTGCATCTATACGGACGCCCTTTGCTGACAGCAGTTTATCAGTGGTCTCACCCGCTCTTTCCATTCAGAAAAGGATGTACCTGAATGACTATGACCAGGCGATAGATTTTATAGAAGCAGGACTTAAAGCCGAAGATATTGAGATGCTGAAGAAACAACATATTTATTTTAAGGAAAATCAGGACAAAGAGTCTCTGCAATAACACAAAGCAAACCATACAGAGTGGATTTATTGCAAAAAAACCCTTAGGTTTGCACTTTTAAAAAATAACTGGAATGAATTTCGTCGAAGAATTACGTTGGAGAGGTATGATGCAGGATATCATGCCGGGAACTGAAGATTGTTTACAAAAAGGAATGGTTACGGCTTATCTGGGAATAGATCCCACGGCCGACTCTTTGCATATCGGACACCTTGTTACGGTCATGATGCTGCTTCATTTGCAGCGTTGCGGACATAAACCTCTGGCATTGGTCGGAGGTGCAACCGGTATGATCGGAGACCCTTCTATGAAATCTGAAGAACGTAATTTATTGGATGAGGACACGTTAAAACATAATGTAGCCTGTATTAAAAAACAGCTGGAGAAATTTCTTGACTTTGATTCCAAAGCGCCCAATGCAGCTGAAATGGTAAACAATTATGACTGGATGAAAGATTATTCTTTTTTGAATTTCATCCGGGATATAGGAAAACACATTACCGTGAACTACATGATGAGTAAAGAATCGGTCAAAAAAAGACTCTCCGGGGAGACCCGTGAAGGAATGTCATTTACCGAATTCACCTATCAACTGGTCCAGGGATATGATTTTTTATATCTCTATGAACATAAAGGCTGCCGCCTGCAGGTCGGAGGTTCTGACCAGTGGGGCAATATTACCACAGGAACCGAGTTAATTCGCCGAAAGACCGGAGGGGAAGCTTATGCACTGGTCTGTCCTCTCATCACCAAAGCAGACGGAGGAAAATTTGGGAAAACAGAGAGTGGAAATGTCTGGCTGGATCCTAAAAAAACTTCTCCATACAAGTTTTACCAGTTCTGGCTGAATGTAAGCGATGCGGATGCAGAAAAATACATTAAGATATTTACCTGTTTGGATCGTAAAACCATTGAGGAACTGGTACTGGCTCAAAAGGAAGCCCCTCATCTCCGCCCTCTTCAGAAAAGACTGGCAAAGGAATTGACCATTATGGTACATTCTGAACAAGATTATCAGGTCTCAGAGGAAGCTTCTCAGATTTTATTTGGAGCCGGAAGCACCGAGACTCTGTTCAAAATGGACGAAGAAACTTTTCTCAGTGTATTTGAAGGGGTTGCTCAGTTTGATGTAGCATCGGAACTGTTTAAAAACGGGATGTCGGTTCTTGACCTGATTTCCGTTCAAACGGGCGTATTTCCTTCCAAAGGAGAAGCCAGGCGAACCCTGGACGGTGGAGGTTTATTCCTGAATAAAGAAAAAATAACTTCTTCCGAACGAATGGTGGGTCAGACTGATCTGATCGGGGGTAAATATATGGTCATCCAGAAAGGAAAGAAGAATTACTTCTTAATCCGGGTCATCTAGCTTTCTTCCACGTAGACAGAAAATCGGACCAGGAAAGAACTGCCTTTACCTGGTTCTGTGGTAAAAGTAATTTCCCCCTGAAGGGATTCAACAATGCTTTTTACTATGGCCAGACCTAATCCCATACCACTGGTTTTAGTGGTAAAATTAGGTTCAAAGATTTTATCCATCATCTCTTCGGGAATTCCGTCTCCGTTATCGGTGATGCGTATCCATACCTGACGTCCGTGTTTAAGCACTTTGACGGTTATAACCGCCGGCCTTTCGGGAGGAATGGCCTGAATGCCATTTTTGATGAGATTGGTGAAAACCTGTGTAATTCGTTTCCCGTCTCCCCAAACCCAGATCACTTCTGATGGATCGTACTCGGTCACAAATTCTACCTGAGAGTTCATAAACAATTGCACCACTTGATCCAGGCGGTCTACTACATTCACTTTCTCCTGATGAGTAATGGACATGGAGGCAAAATTTGAAAATTGAGAAGCAATATCCGACAATAAATCAATTTGTTCCATCAACCGGGCCGTCACCCTGTCAAACATCACATCAAAATTTTCATTGTGTTGGTCTTTCGCCCTACGAATATGCTGAACATTGAGTTTCATAGGCGTCAAAGGATTTTTGATTTCATGGGCAATTTGCTTGGCCATCTCCCGCCATGCAGACTCTCTTTCCGATTTAGCCAGACGATCTACGTTATGAGCCAGTTCTTCCACCATGTGATTATAAGACCTTACCAAATCTCCGATTTCATCTTTTCCGGAATATTCAAGAATTTCAGCCTGAGTGCTCAACTGGATCCGGCTCAGATATTGCTGCAAAATTCGCAGCGGATGAGTCAGCTGTCTTGAGATAATCACAGAAAGGATTACACTCAAAAGAAAGAGAAGAATAAACAAATTCAATACGGTAACCAGCAATGTGGAAATCTCCTGTGTAAGAATATTTTGCTTCATGAAATATGGCACATTAAGAATTCCTCTGACTTTATTATCCTGATCTGTCAGAGGAACATAAGCGGAAATATATTTCAGGGAACCCACCTGCTCCTCTCCGATAATGGTCATCTCTCCCTGAAAATGCAATCGCTGAAATATTTGAGGGCTGATCTGCATTCCCAGTAATCCTTTGGAGAAAATTTCGGGCCGGGAAGAGGCCAGCAAAGAACCATTGGGAGAATACAGATTAATATCCGTAGAGTAAACCCTGGCCTTATCAAACAGCAAAGACTCAATCTGATCACGGGATATATACTCCCAATCTTCAGATCCCACCGCATTATTTAATTCAATGGCTATCGATTGCAGCTTCTGTGTAATCACGTCCCTGTGTTTCCTTTGAGACTGCTGAAAAAGAAAACTCCCCGAAACACCTGTAATGATAATAGTAAACAAAACCATTAATGCAAGTACTGAATACTGTATTTTATTCTGAAAATTTAAAGCAATCAACTCATACAGAATTTTACGGTGACTGGCAATAAAAAAGATAGAGGCCAGCAATACAAAAAGCAGAAATACATATGAAAGCGTGATCAGAAGCGTCCAATACGAAGCAACCGGCGTGCTTAAAACAAACAAAGTCTCATCCCCGGCATTATATACCGTATGGTGATAATCATTAAAATCCACATTCTTAAAAGTTCCGGGCTGGATATCCCCATAAATCTGATCCGTCCGGTGATAAGCAAAATCACCGTAATTATCAATCAAAAGATTCTGATAATACCGTGCGTAAGAATAATTACTCAAAGACAGGTTCTGAGATATCTTTCTTTCAATTAAAAGCTCAGGATAGCCGATTTCATAAGTGTAATACTTAGAGGTCAATTCTATAAAAAAAGAAATATCTTTTGAACGGTCTGTCTGTTCAAAGTTGAGCGAACCCAAATAAGTCATCCGGCCATTACGGTTCTGTATAAAATAAAAATCAGAATTGGGCAAAGGAACTCCTTTTTGAACCGTCATATTGTAAAAAAAAGACTGACAGGGGGTTTCTTGCTGAGAAGGCGGATCAAGCAGCAAATTATCATCAGGATGACACATAATAAACTGGAAAGAGTATTTATCCCAGTAACCGTAAAAATACTGCCGGGTAAGATAGGTGTTGATCTCCTCAATAGAAAAATCATCCTTTGTAATCATTTCATGGAGCACCGAATCCTCACGAAGTACAGGATTAAGTTCGCTCAAAAGATATTCAGCCACTTCATCACGCTCAGTGGCCAAATTCATGGCCAGAATATTTCTGTCCTGTCTGGAACGTAATTCTCCGTAATAATATACCAGCCCGGTAGTATACAGGGCAAAAACAAAAACCAGCAAAACCAGTTCTACATATCGGTATCCATGAACACTGGTATATTTTACCCTGGCAATAATCAACGCGATAAACGGAAAAGCCAGAGAAGCGATGAAAAGATCTGTTTGGTGAAGAATCAGGGAAAAAATAATAGCAATAAAAAAAACGCTCAATATTAAAGCCCGAAAGGTGTTATACGGGAAATCATCCCTGACATATTCAATCCATTTTTCAAAAAGAAGTAC
>JAQVSH010000082.1 GCA_028700615.1 Bacteroidales bacterium | reverse complement strand
CGGGCAATTGCCGGATAAAGAAGGTCAGATGTATCATGTAGGGATTGATAATCTGTACCTGGTCCCGACGGCTGAGCTGCCTGTGACCAATATATACCGGGACGTTATTCTAAACGCTTCGGATTTTCCTGTAAAGATGACGGCTTATACTCCTTGTTTCCGACGGGAGGCGGGTTCTTACGGAAAGGATGTCCGGGGTTTAAATCGTTTGCATCAGTTTGATAAGGTGGAGATTGTCCGCCTGGAACACCCCGATCATTCCTATGAAGCGCTGGATGAGATGATCGCTCATGTGGAGGGGTTGGTTCAGAAACTGGAATTGCCATACCGGATTCTCAGGCTTTGCGGAGGAGATATGAGCTTCACTTCGGCCATTACTTATGATTTTGAAGTGTATTCTGCTGCTCAGAAAAGGTGGTTAGAAATCAGTTCGGTCTCGAATTTTGAAACATTTCAGGCTAATCGTCTGAAATTGAGATATAAAGAAGAAGGAGAAAAGAAAACCCAGTTGGCACATACCCTCAATGGCAGTGCGTTGGCATTGCCCCGCGTAGTGGCAGCTTTGTTAGAAAATAATCAGCGTCCGGAAGGCATCAGAATCCCTGATGCGTTGGTTCCTTATACCGGGTTCCCAATGATTTCTTTTTAATAGTATGAACCGAACATGTTGCTTTGCAGCGCCCAAGAGTATGATAATACTTTCCAGCAACATGGAGCTGCATACTACCATTTAAGAAAAAATTATTATAGTATGAACTTAACCGGACTGGGGAATGCCCTTGTAGATATCCTCATTGAGATGAAGAATGAGGTTCTGCTGGATGAACTTGCTTTAAAACCGGGTACTATGACATTGGTTACCCCTGAGGTGTCAGAACTCATTCTTCAGCGGGCAAAGGGCCTGCCTATGCAGTTGGTTGCCGGGGGGTCGGTGGCTAATACCCTGCATGGTTTTGCCTCTTTGGGCGGGGATTGTCTGTATGTAGGCAAAGTGGGACCGGATCCTCTGGGAGAGGTGTTTGCAGAATCGCTCAGGTCTGCCGGGGTAAGGCTGGCGCTTGCCAAAAGCAATCGGAGTACCGGAGTGGCGGCTACTTTTATTTCTCCCGATTCGGAACGGACTTTTGCTACTTCTTTAAGTGCTTCCCTTGATATGTCTACCGCTGATCTGAAAGAGGAGATGTTCTCGGGTTCGGATTGGTTGTATGGAGACGGGTATACTTCATTTGATCCCGATTTGCTGCGGAGTGCTCTGAAAATGGCGAAATCCGCGGGACTTAAAATAGCTTTTGATCTGGCTTCCCCCAATGTGGTTTCTAAGAATAAAGAGCTCTTCTGGGAAGTCGTCCGGGATTATACGGATCTGATTTTTGCCAATGAAGAAGAATCTTATGCTTTGACCGGAGAAGAGCCTGAACAGGCTCTGAAAATATTACTCCGGTATTGTAAGATGGCCGTGGTAAAGATTGGAGAAAACGGGTCTCTGGCGGGATGCGGGGACTCGGTATACAGAATTGCGCCTGTGTCTGCTCAGGCAAAGGATACAACGGGAGCCGGCGATTTATACGTTGCTGGATTTTTATTTGGTATCGGACAAAATCTTCCCATATCCTTGTGTGGGGAGATCGGTTCGTTGTTGTCTGCAAAAGTGGTAGAAACAATTGGCTCGAAAATTGATCCTGCACTTTGGCCTTTGCTTAGAAAAGGAGTTCAGCAGATCATAAACAAAGCCTCCGGATTAAAATAAACCGTGCTGTGCAGCATCAATCTTGTTGATGACATAACGCAGATCTTCTTTTGTTTCCGAGAATTTCACTTTATCTACATCGATGATCAGTATTTTTCCCAGCTGGTATTTGCTGATCCATGCTTCATACCTTTCATTTAGCCTTTGCAGGTAGTCAATACGGATCGATGCTTCAAACGGTCTTCCCCGTTTTTGAATCTGATTGACCAGCACCGGGACTGAAGCCCTGAGATAAATTAAAAGATCCGGAGGGGTGATGAAGGAAGAAATCCTCACAAAAAGAGAAGAATAGGTATTAAAATCTCTGGTTTCCATCAATCCCATGTCGTTAAGATTGGCGGCAAAGATATGTGCATCTTCGTAGATGGTACGATCCTGAATGACTGTATTATTGCTTGATTTAACCTTGAGCATTTCCTGAAGTCTTTTATTCAGAAAGTAGACCTGCAGGTTGAAAGACCATCTTTGCATGTCTTTATAAAAATCGTCCAGGTAAGGATTGTCATCTACTTCTTCGTAATGCGCTTCCCAACCGTAATGTTTGGACAAAAGTTCCGTCAGGGTGGTTTTTCCTGAGCCAATATTTCCTGCGACAGCGATGTACATGGTTTCTGTGTGGAGCTTTTATTGTGGGTTTATATTTAAAATTTCTTCGATGTACTCACGGTGATTACTCAGACGGGGAACTTTATTCTGACCCCCTAATTTATTTCTTTTTTTCATCCATTCATAGAAAGTTCCGGCAGGCATTATTTTTACCACAGGCATTCTCAGGGTAATGTTCTGGGATCTTTTAGCCTCATAGTCCGAATTGACGGAGCAGAGGGTCTTGTCCAGAATCTCTGTAAATATACCTAAATCTGTCGGAGCTTTCTCAAATTCAATCAGCCATTCATGAGCGCCGTTGGTTTTACTGTCCATAAAAACCGGTCCGGCAGTATAGTCGCTGATGATAGCCCCGGTCTGCTCACAGGCAGACTGAATGGCTTTGTCCGCATTGTCAACCATTAATTCTTCTCCAAATGCATTGATGAATTGCCGGGTTCTTCCGGTAATTACAATTTTATAGGGAGCCAATGAGGTGAAGGTTACCGTATCTCCGATCATATAACGCCAGAGTCCGGAATTGGTGGTAATGACCAGTGCGTAGTTTTCTCCGGTTTGAACTTCTCCGAGGGTAAGTACTTTCGGTTCGTTTTTAGACAGTTCCGATACCGGAACAAATTCGAAGAAAATACCCAGATCAAGCATCAGAAGCATGTCCGCGGATTTCGGATCGTCCTGTATGGAGAAGAATCCTTCCGAAGCGTTGTATGTTTCCATGTAATGCATGGCCTGCGAAGGGATCATTTTTTTAAACTGTTCCCGATAGGGATCAAAACGGATTCCCCCGTGAATAAATAGTTCCAGTGAGGGCCATATATGGTTAATATCCTCTTTACCTGATTTTTCGAGCAATTCTTTTAAGAAAACCAGGTTCCAGGAAGGGACTCCCGCCATACTGGTTATTTTTTCTTTCATGACCACCGGAGTGATTGCTTTCAACTTTTCTTCCCATGTGGGAATCAGTGCGATTTCAGGTTTCGGGGTTCGGAAGGGCTGAACCCACGAAGGCTGATGGCTAATCATAATGGCGGAAAGGTCTCCCGAACGTACAGACGGATTGAGGACATCAATCTGGTGGCTTCCCCCGATGACCAGGTTTTTCCCCCGAAACATGCAGGATTCCGGATGGTTGCGGAGATATAGAGCTACACAGCCGGCGCTGCCCCGGAAATGACATTGGTAGAGAGCTTCTTTTGAAACCGGGATAAATTTACTTTTGTCCTGAGTGGTTCCGGAAGATTTAGCAAACCAACGAACCAGACCCGGCCAGAGAACATCTTTTTCTCCGGAACGCATTCGCCGAATCCAGGGCTTTAGGGCTTCATAATCATTGAGAGGAACCTGGCGCTGGAATTGTGCAATGGATTGAATCTCCGAATATCCGTATTGTTTTCCCCAGGCCGTATGCTGTGCCTGGGCTAAAAGTTTCCGGAGTATCTGTTCTTGTTGATCAAGAGGGTTTCTCTTAAAATCATCAATGGATCTCAGTCTGTTTCCCAGTCCGTTATAAACAATTCGGGTAATCCAGTCCATAATTTTGGCTCAATTTAGAGAATAAGCATCGCATCTCCATATGTTCCAAAACGATAGGATTCTTTGATGGCAACCTGGTAAGCGTCTAAAAGGGTGTCATAGCCTGAAAAGGCTGAAACCATCATTAAAAGAGTGGATTGTGGAAGGTGGAAATTGGATATCATGCAGGTGGGAATGCTTGCCTCATAAGGAGGGAAGAGAAACTTGTTGGTCCATCCCGAGTAGGGTTTGAGCCTTGAGGTTGTGGAAACCGAGCTTTCCAGCGCCCTCAGTACGGTGGTGCCTACAGCACAAACCTGTACTTTAGCGTCTTTGGCGTGATTTACAATGTTTGCGGCTTCTTCAGTGATTTCAATCCTTTCAGAGTCCATTTTATGTTTGGTCAGGTCTTCTACATCGACACTGCGAAAACTTCCAAGACCTACATGCAGGGTGATCTCAGCACTTTCAATGCCTTTGATTTCCATTCTTTTCAAAAGTTCTCTGCTAAAATGGAGCCCTGCGGTAGGAGCTGCGACTGCTCCTTCGTGTTTGGCAAAGATGGTTTGATATCGTTCTTTGTCTTCGGCAGTTACCGGACGTTTAATGGTTCTGGGAAGGGGAGTTTCACCCAGGGAATATAAAGTTTGCTTGAATTCCTCGTAGGAACCGTCAAACAGAAACCGGAGGGTTCTGCCTCTGGAAGTGGTGTTGTCGATCACTTCTGCTACCAGGAGATCGTTGTCTCCAAAATACAGTTTGTTCCCGATGCGGATTTTACGGGCGGGATCGACCAGTACGTCCCAAAGCCGTTGTTCACGGTTGAGCTCCCTGAGGAGAAATACTTCAATTTCTGCCCCGGTTTTTTCTTTGTTTCCATATAATCTGGCCGGAAAAACCTTGGTATTGTTGTATACCATGACATCCCCCTCATTGAAATATTCCAGGATATCTTTGAAAATGCGGTGTTCGATCTTCCCTGTCTCTCTGTGAAGAACCATAAGCCGGGATTCATCCCGGTTGTAAGAAGGGTATTGCGCAATCAAATCAGGCGGAAGTGAAAATTGGTATTGAGATAACTTCATGGCAGGATAATTTAATTTAGGGACTTGATATATTCTTCAAAATCTTTCATGTTTATAGCGTCTTCAATGCGAAAATCTCCGCTGGCAGTACGTTGCAATCCGACCAGGCAGCCTCCGCTTTCCAGGGCGATTCCCAGGTCTCTGGCAAGTGAACGGATATAGGTTCCTTTACTGCACCGGATACGAAGTATTATTTCAGGGAGTTCAAATTTTAACAATTCAATTTCGGATATGTTTATTTTCCGGGCCTCCATTTCAACAGATTCTCCTTCTCTGGCAAACTCGTATGCCCGTTTTCCGGCCATCTTTTTGGCGGAGAATACCGGGGGGATTTGGTCTGACTCACCGATAAAGCTCTGAATGACTTCCATGACTTTTTCCCTGGTAATGTGTTCAAAAGGGTATACGGCATCGGTTTCTTTTTCCAGGTCAAAAGAAGGAGTCGTTCTGCCCACCTCTATCGTGGCAATGTATTCTTTCTCCTGACACTGAAGGTCATCAATTTTTTTGGTAAAAGAGCCTGTACAAACTACTAAAACTCCGGTTGCCAACGGATCCAGTGTCCCGGCATGCCCGACTTTTAATTTTTTCAGATGCATCTGACGGGTAAGCAGGTTTCTTACTTTTCTGACCAGGTCAAAAGAAGTCCACCCGTAGGGCTTATTAAAACAAAGAACCGCTCCTTCTGCAAAATCCATTACACAATACTTAATTCAACCCCCGACAACAACAGAATCAGTAATATAGCTCCGATCCCTATTCTGTACCATCCGAATCCTTTGAATCCGTACTTCGTGACGATCCCGATAAACCAACGGATTGCCATCAGAGCTACCACGAAAGATACAACATTTCCGAAGAGAAGAAGCAAAAGATTTTCGGATTTTGTGATCATACTCAGGTTACCCAGCAGTTTGTATGCAGATGCGGCAAACATGGTGGGAACAGCCAGAAAAAACGAAAATTCCGTGGCTTTTTCCCGTGTCAGTTTTTGGGCCATGCCCCCGACAATGGTAGCCATGGACCGGGAAACTCCGGGAATCATCGCAATGCACTGGAAAATACCGATTTTAAAAGCTTTACCGGCGGTGATGGTCTGATCTTCGGAAGGATGATTAAACCACCGGTCGACAAAAAGCATAAAAACTCCTCCTGCCACCAGCATCACCGATACAATCAATACATTTTCCAGCATACTGTTAATGGTGTCTCCAAACAGAATAACCAGCACAGGAGCCGGTATACATGCAATAAACAGTTTTACATAGAAGTCAAATTGCCAAGCTTTCCGGGCCAGAAAATTTTTCTTTGAAGGTTTTTCAGAAGTCTCTTTGGGTGGGTTCAGGCGGAAAAATCTTTTCCAGTATAATACCACCACAGAGAGTATGGCTCCAAATTGTATGTTTACTGTAAATATTTTGATGAATTCAGAACTTTCTATGCCAAGTAATTTTTGGATAATAATCATATGCCCTGTGGAAGATACCGGCAAAAATTCGGTAAGGCCTTCTACAATGGCTATTAAAAACGCTTCTAAAAAACTCATTTACAAAACAATTTATTCGTGACGAGGTTTTTTCATGATGGCAACGAGGATCCACAAAAAGCCTGCCATACAAATCACCGGAGCCAATGTAATTCGCCTGAAACTGAAAATTTTTTCACTGTACAGGGCCGGATCATCTGAGCCGCCGCCGCTCATAAGAATAAATCCCAACGCAACAAGTCCCACTCCGATGAGGATGTGAATGAGGTTTTCTTTGCCAACAGCAAACTGGAAGTTTTGTTTTTCGTCTAACATAACCGAGATGAGATTTTAAATGAATGAAACAGGGTTGTATTGATTTGGTTCAAAGAGTTTTCTGTTTTTTAATAATAAAGATGTTCTTCTCTGGTATGCAGATATTTGTTGATAGAAGACCATGTAAATAGCAGGTGAAGGGAAATCCCCGATATCAGAACCGCCAGAAAGAGAATACCCATCATATGGAAATCATTGAGTCCGATCAGTCCGTCTACCTGGTTTTTAGCCCACCATGCCAGCCCGGCCAATAGAATATTCGCCAGGGTAGATCCCAGCACCCCAAGCCAGATACTTTGTTTTAGAAATGGTTTTCTGATAAATGAGGGAGTGGCGCCCACCAACTGCATGGTTTTCAGTAAAAATCGTTTGGAATATACGGTAAGCCTGACAGAATTGTTGATGATGGAAACCGCAATGGTGATAAGAAGTCCGCTGAATATAAGAAATATAAAACTTAGTTTCCGAACATTTTCGGACAGCATTTGCACCAGGTCTTTTTGATAAACTACTTCCGAAACTTCTTTATGTTTTTGAAAAGCGGCCGCGACCCTCGCCATGCTGTCGGGATGTGAATAATCAGCTTTTACTTTGACCTCCAGGGCCGCAGGCAGGGGGTTATATCCCAGAAAA
>JAQVSH010000081.1 GCA_028700615.1 Bacteroidales bacterium | reverse complement strand
GGACGGGAGCATCACCAAATATGACGCAACAAAGTATAATGCAGCATCCAAAGGCATTACGGTCGGATCGGGAATGGGCTCCACGGAACAGGTAAGATCTATTAACGATGGAAGCTGGACGGCATACAACAATGTTGACATTACAAACATTGACTCGATAGGAATTTTTCTGAATATTCCCACCGAAGGCGGACTTGTTGAAGTCAGAACTGGTTCTCCGGATGGAAATCTGGTGACTACCTTAGATGCCACTGTTGCAGGCGGGGCCAAAGCGGGAGGCGTTTACGGAGGAGGCAGCCTGATGAAGGTAAAAGCCAACCGGCTTGGATTTAACGATCCCCAGACTCTTTATCTGGTATATAGAGCGCCGGCCGATGCAAAAATCAATGACGAAACCATCAAAACGGCTGCATCTGCTGATGTTGCTATTGTATTTGTCGGAACCGATGAAAAAACCGCTACTGAAGAAGCGGACAGACTCACCCTCTTATTACCCGGAAACCAGGTCGATCTGATCAAAGCGGTAGCCGCCGTCAATGCCCATACGATTGTAGTAATGCAAACCCTCGGCTGTGTCGAAGTAGAGGCATTTAAAGACCTTCAAGACATCCCCGGGATACTCTGGGTTGGATATAACGGTCAGGCACAGGGCGATGCTATTGCCAGTATTCTTTTTGGCGAAGCAAACCCGGGAGGAAAACTCAATGCTACCTGGTATAAGTCCGTAAACGATCTTCCTGAAATTACCGATTATACGCTCAGGGGAGAAAACGGCAAAAACGGCCGCACTTTTTGGTATTTTGACAAAGAAGTTTCTTATGAATTCGGATATGGACTGTCCTATACAACTTTTGAATACAGCCATTTTAAGATTAGCCAAAACACCCTCACTCCCAATGATAAGATCACGGTCAGTGTAGATGTCAAGAATACCGGCAATCGCGAAGGAGATGAAGTGGTTCAGGTCTATATGAGAACCCCTGAAAGCCCGGCCTCATTACAAAGACCCATCAAGAGACTGAAAGGTTTTCAGCGGGTCACTGTGCCTGTCGGTCAGACTAAAACAGTGAATATCGACATCTCTTGTGCCGATCTCTGGTTCTGGGACATGGAGAACAATAAAATCACCTATGACCAGGGAAAATACGTGTTTGAAATAGGGAGTTCCTCGAAAGACATTAAGGGATCAGTAACAGCCACTATGAACGGAACCTTAAAACCTATTCTTAAAACGGTAGTTGCCGATTGCGAAACCGTTGTGTTGAACAATGGATCCGGCATACAGAGCAGCGTAACCGCAGCCATGACAGACGACAGCTTTTATGACATCACCAAAGCCGGGGTCATTTATACCAGCAATAACCCTGCGGTTGCAGCGGTCGATGAAAAAGGCCTTGTCACTGCCAAAGGAAGCGGCGTAGCTACCATCACAGCCCATGTTACTGTCGATAATATCACGGTATCCGGCAGTTTTCCTGTCAAAGTCATGCCAGATCTGAGCCCTGCTTCGATCCTTGTAAACAATACCGCGATTGCAGGTTTTAACCCGGCGACTTTTGAGTATAATTTTCTGATGAAAGAAGCCTCCCCGCAGGCCCCTGTGGTCAATGTAACCCCGGCGGATCCGGCGGTTGCTGTTGAGACCATCCAGGCCAAAGGAATTCCGGGAACTGCGTCATTCACATTAACCGACGGTTATACTGTTGATAAAAAAGAATATGCTGTAAACTTCGGAATCAAATCTTTAACCGATGAATTCAAAAGCGGCACACTGGATAAACAATGGAGTTGGGTAAGAGAAAACCCGGCAAACCGGAGTCTTTCAAAAAAACCGGGATCGCTGGTCATTACCAGTGAAAAAGGAGACATTACAAACTCCGACAATAATGCCGCCAATATTCTTCTGCAGAGTGCCAATACGGACTGGACGATTGAATCCAAAATCACATGCTCGGGAAAACCCTCCGGATTTTCTCAGAATGGAGGCATTCTGGCCTACCAGGATGATGACCATTTTGTAAAACTGGTTTATGGTGCAAGCTTTGGGAGAAGAGGTCCTGCCACACCCGGCGCAGAACAACCGGGCGCGGTGCAATTGGTGGTAGAAGAAAATGGTTACCAGAAAGCTTCTATATCTCTTAGTATGGAAGGCATCATAAAAGCTGACAACACGCTGGTACTAAAAATGGTAAAAAAAGGCAACCGCTATACCGCCTATTGTTCCTCTGACGGCAAAAAATTTGAAACCGTGGGTACTGCCGAGATCCTGTTAAAGGATATCAAAGCCGGAATGATCGTATGCGATGGGGTAATGCCTGCTATGATGGCAAATTTTGCCAGATCTATGCCGCAGAGCAACCAGACTGTAACTCCTTTTGAAGTAGCTTTCGATTATTTCAGAATAACCAATAGCGGATTGAAATAAAACGGTATGCTGATGTCAATGAGCCGGAAAATCCGGCTAATTCTTATATGTAGTCTGTTTTTGTTGTTTCCGTGTCAAAGTGGATCCTCCCTGGCGGTCGTGAATAAAGATACCGGCAGGGAGCATTCTGCATACTCATACGCAGTCCAAGCAAACAACAGCAAGCCCGAAGGATATACCGCCATTATCAGCTATCAGGACGGATTTCTTGCAGCGGGTTCAGACGGAAGAATTGACCGGATATCCAAATCAGGAACCATTACAAACTTTGAAAAATTCCCTGAAGAGAGACTGAATTGCCTTCTTTCATACGATCAAACAGTCATTGCCGGGGGAGATAACGGCTCACTCCTGATTTCTTCAAGCCAAGGGGTATCCAAAATAAACAGCGGAACAGACAGAGACATCCATACCCTTGCACTGTTTAAAGAGAAAATTCTTGCAGGCACCGATCAGGGAGAAATATTGATCGGGGATAAAAATTTTTTATTCAGAAAAATCAATCTCCCCCTGAAAGGAAACATTGTTTCACTGTCTGCAAGATCTTCAGATTGTTACGGAGCAACTGATGAGGGTGAAATCATTCATACTGCAGATGGTATCCAATGGGATATTTTCGATTTTAACAGATTCTATTCCGGTTATTACAAACCCTGCCTGTTTACAAAAATTCTTGCCACTGAAAACCGGATTGCAGTGGCAGGAAAACATGACGATGGCTCACCGGTATTAATGTTTTCGGCACGTGGAAATGTCTGGACCGAAAGAACACTTGAATACACCAATGATGAGGTAATGACCGCTTCTTTGGAGGATATTCCGTATGATCTGTTTTACGATAGCGGGGAAGACCTGTTTATTCTTTGCTGCAGTCAGGGAAAGGTCATGACCATACCCTCCTGTTCTCATTGTAATAAGCTGGAGATGTACTCCACAGAGGGCCTGCGGGGAATCGCGGGAATTGGAGATGTTCTGATGCTGGTAGGAGAAAATTATTACCTTAAGGCCATAAATAGAGATTGACAGGGTACTTCACCTAGTTATGCTATTTTTTATTTTCAATCAAAGAGATCGCTTTCCTTCTACAGAATCGAAGGCAATCTCCGCAGTTCTTACATTTTGACGAATCAATCACTGCGAGTTTGCCTTCAATCTTCAGGGCCTTTTCCTTACAGGCTTTCAAACACTGACCACAGCCATTACAATTTTTTTCGATAATCACACAGGTCTGTTTTCTTTGCTCCGAAGGAGATGCAAAACCCATATAGGATAAACTTCCGAACAAGAGTATCCCCACACTTTGTCTGATAAAACTTTTTCTGTCCATCGTAAATAGGATTTATTTGATTTCCAGACAAAAAAAGAACAAAACTAATAAGTTTGGAAATTATTTAAACCAACACCCGCTATATCTTAACAAACTGATTGATTTTTCGAATATTCTCAAAAGCAATGTTTACACTATGTCGATTTACGTGCATTCATCAGGCTTCTTTGTACATTATTTTTCAAAAAGCAAAAACGGTTTTGTATTTTTAAAGAAAAAAAGATGAGTAAAAAAATCCTTTTACAAATCGTGTTCTGGATCATCATCTTCATCATCAACCTCGCTTTATCCCCAATGAAGAGAGTGAGTACAGATCAATTTGTCTTTGAGCTTCTGTGTCTTTCCTTTTATATTTTTCTTTTTTATCTGAATATTCTCTACTTATTCCCCCATTATTATGAAAAAGAAAGAATTAAATATTTTCTGATCAGTATTGTACTCATAATTTTCGGAGCCCTTTTTTTAAATCTGTTCCATGAGATCGGGACAATGCACAGGAGAGGTCGTCATGTTGAGATGGTTGCAATTTTTATTGGGTTTAAACAACTCTTATGGATGGTATTGGTTTTTCTGACAGGAACCATTTATTCCGTTCAGAATCGTTTAAATCAGCAAATGATTCGTCATAAACAACTGATGGAAGAAAAACTTCAAACAGAGCTACAATTGCTTAAAGCCCAGATAAACCCGCATTTTCTTTTTAATGCTTTGAATAATATTTATTCCCTTACCTACATGCAATCAGAAAAAGCCCCCGAAAGTGTATTAAAGCTTTCAGAAATGCTGCGGTATGTGATCGAGGATTGTGGTAATGAGAAAGTCCCTTTAAAAAATGAAACCGCCTATATTCAGAGTTTTATTGATTTCTATAGAATGAAAAATCCGGGAGAACGCGATATTGTTTTTACTCACGAAATTGAAAATCAAGAGATTCGTATTGCACCCATGCTATTTATTCCTTTTATAGAAAATAGTTTCAAATACTCCCGGATTGAGGAAGATACAAAAGGATATATTCACATACATCTGATTGAAAAAGAAGGAAATCTAACCTTTACAGTGAAAAACACCCTTTTTACGGACAGAACCATATTACCCGGGTCCGGGAAAGGCATTGCGAACGTAAAACAACGGCTTGAGATCATTTATCCCAATCAGTACAAATTGAATATTGATCATAAAAGAAATGAATTCTCCGTAGTATTAAATATCAATCTGTCATGATATTAAACTGTGCGATTGTAGATGACGAATTCCTGGCAAGGCAATATATCAGGGATTATATCAGTAAAATTCCATTTCTGAATCTGGTGGGAGATTATGATTCTCCTCTGCTGATTCTGGATGAATTAAAAAACCATCGCATAGATATTTTGTTTCTGGATATCCGGATGCCAGACATCTCCGGTCTGGACTTTCTAAAGATTATTAATCCTCAACCGCTTGTAATTCTGACTACAGCATATAAGGAGTATGCCATGGAAGGGTATGAGTATCATGTGATTGATTATCTGTTGAAGCCCTTTTCTTTTGAACGGTTTATGAAAGCCGTGAACAAAGCAGCTGATATTTTGCAACGTGAGAAAATGATTGCTGAGGAAAATCCGGAAAAGAGCAATATGCCTGGGCCCCTCATCGCACCCGATCATATTATTATCAGGGCAGACAGAAAATGGTATAAAATAAACTATGAAGACCTTTGGATTATTGAAGGACAAAAGGCTTATGTGACCCTGCATACAAAAAACAAAAAGATCACAGCCCTGATTTCATTAAAAGAGCTGGAAAATCTGCTTCCTCCCGACAAATTTATCCGTATTCACAAATCCTTTATTGTTTCGATCAAACACATTGAAACACTGGAGGGAAACCAAATCGGAATTTGCGGACAACAATTGTCTGTGGGCAGTAGTTACCGGGAAAAAGTTTATCAGTTGTTTGACATCCGGCCGGATAAACTCTGAGTCCTCATCTTTTATGGAAAAGACTTCTATAGGGATTCCAGATTAAAATGCAAAGACGCCGACTGACTGCCGTCTTTAAACTCAGAGGAATAGAAGGCTGCCTGGATCGCACCGAGCGGGAGAAGAACGATGCCTTTGGTCTTGCCGTCTATAAGCCGCTGCATAACCGGATTAGAAATGGTAATATAGGTAACATCACCCGGTTTTTCAAGCAAAGCATTGTCTATAATCATCTGGCTGTTAATCGCATTCTGCTGCGGCTGGCCCTGTAAAAAAGAATTCCAGGTCACTGTTTTCTGATCCCACAACGCATCACCACCAAGGATTTCAGATACATGAATCATCCCAAAATCTTTGGTATAGTCAGCAGCCCGTTGAACAGACTGGGTTACAAGTGAAAGCAAACCTGATCCCACTACTTTTTTGCCCTTATACCGGCTGAAATCCCAGCGAAGCAATACATACTGACCATCTCCGACCGTGACTATTTCAGCTTTGGCCTGCGGCTCAATGGTGTACCAATCATTAAAATTCAAATCGGGATATCTGAGATCAACCGTGGCATCCTGTTGTACTTTCAGGTGATGAGTAAAAGTCGTCACATCGGCTTCTTTGGGGTGATAAGGCATCGGCATTCCGAGATCGGCCACAGGATTTTTTCTGTCGACCAATTCAGCCTTAAAATAGTCAACAGCAACTTCGTATTTCTCTAATCCCCAATCAATAACAGCCAACTGAACATTAAGCTGATCGCCCGGTTTTCCGTCAAAATTTTCCGTAGTAAAACTAATCGTGTGATAATTATCGGTATCCGGAATATCAAACTCCATCAGGTCCGAATGAAAATCTGTTGTCCTCTGGGTATTGAAAGAGAGATTTACCCTTCGCGGTGCATGACTCACTTTGATGCGGGCCTCAACACGAATTTCATAGTCAGGCTCACTAAGCTTTTGCAAATCAATATATTGTGCAATATTACGTTTCAGGATAGCCCACCAGATCCCCTCTTTGTCCTGTGAGGCATCCACCTGAAGCAGTAAAGATCCGGGGGCGCTTCCCAGTGTCATTTTAGCATTGCCATCGCCGGTCATACAGGACCAGCCGTCCATCCCGCGCTGATCTATTTGAACATGCATATCAAATGTATCCAGAAACTGTCCGGATACAGGCTGAGAAAAGAATCCGCCTAAAAAAACAACCGTCAAAAAAGCAAAACACCGGAAAGAATCTGAAGATCGCATCGTTAATAAGAATTAAACAAAAGTTATACGTTTATCAAATATAGTTCTTTTATAAATAGTCAAAACGCAAAAAAAAGGCGGAATCCAAAGAAACCGCCTTTTTACGTGATATAAAGATTAATCAACGATTAGATCTTCACCTTCAGATTTGTACGAATATCGGCAGAAGAAGCACCCAGCATCAGTTCAATTTCGCCGTGTTCGAGCTTCCAGCCATATTCTTCCTCATTCCAGTATTTGAGTTGTTCAACCGGAATAGACAGGGTGATCGTTTTGGATTCTCCGGCCTTCATAGACACACGCTGAAAAGCCTTCAGTTCTTTGGCAGGCCATTCACCAGTGCCTTCCAGACGGTGTACATAGAGCTGAACCTCTTCGTCTGCATCTCTGCTGCCTGTATTCTTCAATTCAACGGATACTTCAATAGATTCA
>JAQVSH010000080.1 GCA_028700615.1 Bacteroidales bacterium | reverse complement strand
GATAAATATCGAATACCTGCGGGAGGCATCCTCCACTGGGATAAGTACCGGGCCAGGAATGTTCTCTTTGTTTCAGCCAGGCATTTACAAACATTGGGATCGGGTATTCGGCTTTCCGGCTTCCACCACAGATTGAATGTACTTTGCATAATGCCATGCCATAAAAACCTCATCCGAATAGAAAGGGAAAGTCACCAGCGCCTCATCCTGTTCCTCCTGGGTCATGGGAGGCACCAGATTTCTCACCGGCATCACCAGGTCTTCGGGCTTTCCGGGACCAAATACTTCCGCCCAGGTCCCTGAAGTTTTAAATCCGTTTGCCTGCCATGCCGCAGTTAATTCAGGGGCAAGACGGTCTTTATGTTCTGCGAGATAACTCATCAATTCCTGAGGGACGGGGCCATTATAGGCTTCATTGGCGGCATCAGAACGATCGCGGGAATCCAGCAATACGCCGACTTCGTTTTCAACCTGCATCATGATCACGGTCCGATACTTGTCCACCTCCCCGATGTATTTCATCAAAGCAGCAAAAGCGCGGGCATCGGCCTTACGGTTCTCTTCACTGAGCGGGCTTAACAATTCGATGGTTTCATGATCATTGATCTGAATCCGCGGAAATCTTTTATAGTCACGCTTTACCCAGTCGGGAGCATAACTGGAAGTTCCGTTTTTCCAACTGGCAAACCAGATAAAAATCAACTTCACTCTATTCTTTCGAGCCTTTTTAATAATATCCCCGACAAGGCTGAAATCGTATTGGCCTTCTGCCGGTTCAACCATAGCCCAGGAGATTCCGGCAATAACCGAATTCAGATTACCCCATGTCAAAATCGGCCAGACAGGTTTCAAATAATCCATATGTGTAGCGGTGTTATTACCCAATTCGCCACTCAGGGCAACAAAAGGCTTCCCGTCTACAATCAATTGTTTAGCGGTCCCCTGTTCCTTAAGGTAAGGAACAGGCTGATCCTCCTGACGTGAGCAATGAATACAAAACGCCGAAAGGCATAAGGTAATCGCCAGTAATGTCCAAAAAGAAGGGATTCTGCTTTTCATACTCTAATAATTTATTCTTTCCATTATTTGATTTTTGCCAGGAACGCAGTCAATGCAGTCCAGTATTTTTCATTTCCTTCATTTGTTGCCCACAATGCTTTAGAACCATGTTGTCCTTTAAACTGAGGCAAAAAATAATATTTTTCTGTCGATTTTATATGATTAAAAATAGAAATCCAGGCCTCCCGTTCGTCCTGATTAGATGTTATAAATGTGGGACATTCAATCTCTTTGGCATAGTCTTCAATCTTCAGCCCCTTATAGGTGAAATATTCTCCGGGAGAAAAGGCAATAATACCAGCCACCTTGTTTTTGTATTCTTTACCAAGAATAAAAACCAATGAAGCCGAGTAAGAACTTCCCCAAAGTATGATTTTTCTGTTTTTGTAATGACTTAGAGCAAAATCAATGGTTGCTTTCAAATCTGTTAAAGCCTCAATATGTTCCGTTTTATATTTTTTGTTATTGGCCTGAATAAAGGTTTCATTTTCTATTCCATTTACTTCTTTTCCGGATCTTTGATCAATCGCTATACAAGCAAAACCAAGATGATTAAGTTTTGGTGCAATTTGTCGATATTCGCCTCTGCTATACCCGGCCTGATGAAACAATAAAATGATAGGACAGGAAGTGTCTGTGTTTTCATAGAAGTCAGCTTTAATATCCAGTCCATCCACCGTTTGAATAGTTAAAGTTTTTCCATTGAAGGGTTCAATGGCTTTTCCACTTGGGAACATGAAAAGTCCGATCAACGCAAAGATCATTAAACGCATAGTTATCAATTTATTAAGGTTTATAAAAGCGTTCTATTTATTTTTTAACCTTATGTATAACAATTCGGTGATGAAACGTGGCGGGTTGCGTGTCACTTTCCTGTCAAACCTATTGGCACAACCTTGCCCATAACGGAAAGGTGTGGCGAAGGCGGTGTTAGCACTCGCTGTTTTTTATTTTTCCTTTGGTTTTATTTCTTTTTCAAAAATATCATCTGAAAGTTTCTTAATTGACTTCATAAAATCCATATTATCAAGGGATTTAAGTTGAATATTTACCATCTGCTTTAGCTGCTTAAAGCGTTTATCTTTATCAACACCATTTCGTATCCATATTGCGTTGACGCTTTCAAGATTTGCCATCACCACCAATTCGTTTATGCTGGCAAAGTCTCTGATATTTAGTCCTTTCATTGCATATTTCGGGTTTGCATCTCGCCAATCTTTGGCCGTACAACGAAACAGGGCTACATTAAGAAGGTCAGCTTCATCTGAATACACAATCCATTCATTGTCCTTACTATAATCTCTTGTCGGTATTATGCAGTCTTTAATTGCATCGGTGTGAATCAAATAATTAGCTTTTGTTAAAACACGTTTGACATTCCATTCCAAACTATACTGATTACTTTCAATCTCTTTTAAATGCTGATATTCCTTAATCAGCAGGAGTTTGAACATTGGACTAATCCATATACCAAATTCAAAGGCCAAGTCTTTATGTGCATATGTGCCACCATACCTACCAGCTTTAGAAATTATACCAATAGCATTTGTAGCTTCAATCCATTTTCTTGGAGTTAGATTAAAGCTGTTTAAACCGGATTCTTTTCTAAAGGTGTCGAATTCGACACCTTTGAAATTTGGATTATTTAAAGTTTCCCAAAGACCAAGATACTCAACGGTATTTCTGTTCCTCATCCAATTACGGATATAATCATCGCCCTCCTCGCCTCGTACCATATCCGTAAGACAAATGTAGTCCTGATTATCTTGCTGAATAATGGAAATCCGTTTATTCTCAACCTCTATCTGTGTTTGTTTTGTCATGATAATAATTTGTATGCTGATAAATTCATGTCTGTGTTTTCAAGGCCGTGAATGAGATCGTTTCAGGTAGCAATTTACAAATAAATCAATACATGTGTCCCTGCAGGGTATTTTTATATAAGATTCAGACCTTCTGAAAATGTTTGCTGGACAACTAAATAAATATGAACTGAATATTGCTGCTGCCGAAAAAGTAGACACGGAGAGGCGGAAAAAGAATGAATGATTACCTTTGGATGTTCAAAGGTTGCCCTCTATAGAGGGAGGGGCGTAGCCCCGACCGGAAGAGCGGGCAACCTTCGGCGCAAAGCAGTCATCCGGTCAGACCCTCCTCAAAGGAGAAAACTTTTATGGCAAAACATTTCAACCCTCTTGAAAAAGAGTTCCTGATCCACCGGTACAAGTCAAGCCGTCGGACAGCAAAAGAGTTCTGTGTAATGAACAACATCACAGAGGCATCCCTTAAGAAGTGGATGAAACAGTATGAAGAAGGCGGTATTGAGGGCCTTGCACGCGCCGATTCTGAAATCCAGAGCATCATTCCGGACGGTTTTGACCGTACAGAGGAATCGTACAAACGTGAGATACTCAAACTCCGCATCGAGAATGAGCGGCTAAAAAAAAGTTATGCCGTTCAGATGAACTCGGATGGACAAATGGAGTATGTTCGTTTAAAGGAGAAGAGTTTGAAATAATCAAATTGCTGTCTCGCGATAATCCAGTGAAGGATCTCTGCGAGTTGATGTGCGTCAGTCGTGCAGGCTACTACAAGTGGCTTCATCACCAGCCCACCAACAGAGATCATCACCGAGAGGAGATAGTGGAGAAAATCAAGGCGGTGCACGAAAAGCATCGCACTCACGGATACCGCTGGACAGCCGCCTATATCAGAATCAATATGCTCATAGAGATAAGCAACAACTATGCGTACAAGTGCTTCAGGTTTCTTGGAATCAAGGCCGAGACGAAGCACCGGATACACTATAGACCTCGCAAGATAAGGGACAAATACCCGAACCTGATATACTCGACCTGGGAGACCGTGGACAGGCCACGACAGGTCATAGTGTCAGATATGACTATGTTCCGTGTTCGCTGGGTGAGTTTTGAGGTCACGTTTTACTTCGATGTGTTCACGAAGGAGATACTTACATACAAGGCTACGGAACAGCGCGGAGATCGGACACAGTATATAGATGGGCTAAATGATGTCGTGAAGCTCCTCAAAGGCTCAGTAGAGCCTACGATCCTTCATACGGATCAAGGCAGCGTCTACGCCTCTATGGCATACAATGACCTGATAAAGGACACGAACATAGTCCATTCGATGTCGCGGGCCGGAAAGCCCACCGACAACCCCGTTAACGAGTCTCTGAACGGCTGGATAAAAGAAGAACTGATGACCGACTTCTGTCTGGAGAATGAATGGAGATGGTCGAATATCCTGAAGATACTCGATGAGTACGTCAAGTTCTACAACGATATGCGTCCTTGCTTCGCTATCGGATACGACACTCCCGACAACTACAGGAAACGCTACTACAAAGGTGAACTGCCCCGGAAAAATTCGTTCGACTCAAGAGAACTGTCCACGAAGCCGAAGTTCGTACGTGAAAGATGTAAAAAGATGGATAATGAAGAATGTAAGTAGCAGTTTGAACGTCGTGTCAACTTTCATCAAAGGAAAATGAGTAAAAATATCAGAAATGTCTACTTTAGTAAAACAAAACAACGGAAAATCAACGCCAAAGTCTACTTTGGTAAATTATTAACAGCTTAAAAAAAATTCCGTGTCTACTTTTTGCGAGCAGTACAATATGCGTAAAAGCACATAGCCAAAATACGGAATAAATTATAGCCAAAACAAGTAATTTTTTTTATCCAAATAACGCATTTCTATTAAATATGTCTTATGTTTACTTGCGATAGCAAATAAATGAACATGAAGAAGTACAAGGAAAGAATTGCAGATAGGATGCTGGCAAGGAAACTGGCCGGAAAAGGAGCTGTTTTGATTGAAGGTCCAAAATGGTGTGGCAAAACCACTACAGCCGAACGACAAGCAGCAAGCGTGCTATATATGGACGAACCAACTCAAAAGGAACAGAATCTGAAGATTGCCGACATCAATCCACAGGCCTTGCTCCTTGGCAAGACTCCGATATTGCTTGACGAATGGCAGATTGCTCCCAAGTTATGGGATACTATCCGCTTTGAAGTTGACCACCGTGATGAACTTGGTCAGTTCATTCTTACTGGTTCTGCTGTACCTGCCGATACACATGAAATTCATCATTCGGGTACAGGTCGTTTTGCCTGGCTCACCATGCGCCCCATGAGTTTATATGAATCGGGAGAGTCGACTGGTGAAGTGAGTATCAGGGAACTTTTTGATACTCCCGACCAGATTTTGGGTATTAACAAACTGACGATTGACGATTTGGCATTCCTGATATGTCGTGGTGGATGGCCTCGTACCACTTTTATGAAAGGTAATGTGGCATTGGACCAAGCAAAGGATTATTACGATGCTGTCATAAAGTCGGATGTCTCCAGAGTGGATGGTGTTAAAAGAAATCCCGAACGGGTAAAACTGCTGATGCGTTCTTATTCCCGTCATCAGGGCGCACAAGCTCCTATCAGCACGATTTCGGCCGACATGCGAATCAATGATGAAGAATCTGCCGACATCAAAACAATCACTTCGTATATTGAAGCGTTGAAGAAGATTTTTGTGATAGAAGATTCGGTGGCATGGAATCCCAACTTGCGATCTAAGACAGCTATCCGCACATCCGATACCCGCTATTTTGTTGACCCTTCCATTGCTGTTGCTGCTTTAGGTCTTGGACCGCAAGATTTGACAGGCGATCTCAATACTATGGGACTTCTTTTTGAAACACTGTGTGTTCGTGACCTTCGTGTCTTTGCCGATGCTTTGGACGGGCAGGTTTATCATTTCCGTGATAAGTACGGATTGGAGTGCGATGCGGTGCTTCATCTTCGTAATGGCAAGTTCGGACTGGTTGAAGTTAAACTGGGCGGAGACAAGCTGATTGAAGAAGGTGCCACAACACTGAAAACCCTTGCCGGAAAGATTGACACCGATAAGATGAAAGCCCCGTCTTTCCTGATGGTGCTCACGGCGATAGGCAAATTTGCCTATCGCCGTGAAGATGGAGTGTATGTGGTGCCGATAGGATGCCTGAAGGACTAGTCTTTTTATAATTCTCAAATAGTTTACTATTTGTACTTCCGTGTGGATGGACTTGCTTATATTACATGAGATAAACAACATCATAAAACAATAAAAGACTAAACATCATGGAAAAACATCCTTGTATCGACTGCTCTATGCGGGCAAAATTTGACAAGAATCCCAAGTCTTTTATGGGAAAATTCTGGCGGTGGCATATCAATTTTTGTCCGGGATGGAAATCTTATTTCACTTCGCTGAACAGAGACGAGCAGCAAAAACTCCGGGATCAATACCATTTTACCAAATATCCACAATAAGAAGGGGTCCCGTCAGAAATATTTTATTTTGAATTTTATGATAAACACGAGAAATGATTTATTATTTTCGTTTCTCTATTTGAATAGGCAACCTTAACTTATTATGAATCTGCAGTTAATTAAAAAGTATTAATCATGAAGTTGATTTTGAGTCTTTTAACATTAAGCGTGTTTTTTCAAACCACTTTGTTTGCCCAAGGTTCATTAATTATCAATGGAAAAGAAGTTTTTAGCAACAACGAGGTTGTTTTTCATCAGCTGGATGATCACACATGGGTTGGTTCCGGAAATCAAATGTGGCACGAAAGCCTGTATCTTCTCGAAGGGAAAGACAAAGCGCTTCTCATTGATGTGGGTACTGATATTAAAGACTTAGACAAAATAGTCGCTTCAATCACCAGTAAACCTTTAATGGTTGTGGCTACTCATGTACATCCGGACCACACCGGCCCGTCCATAAATTGTTTTTCAGAAGTGTTTATTAATCCGAACGACTCCGTCTCGGTTCCCAGAATGATGGGCGATTACAAAGGAAGTGTGAAATATTTGAAAGATCGTGAAATCATTAATTTAGGCGATAGACAAATAGAAGTCTTGTACACTCCGGGACATACTCCGGGCTCTACCACATTTATTGATAAGGCCGCAGGGTACGGTTTTTCTGGCGATTCGTTTGGAACAGGACTGTTATTGCTCTCCGTCAATTTTTCGACATTTATTGAAACGTGCGAGAAAATCACATCCATGATGGAGTCGTACAAATTGAAGTATTTATATCCCGGCCATTTTAACGATAACAATATGGAAACCTTATCAAAAATTGAGGATATGTGTAAGGTGAGCAAGGATGTATTATCGGGTAAAATCAAAGGCACTGTAAATACCGAAAGTCAGTTCGGCCTAAAACTAAAAGTATCCGGAAAGGGTTACGATATAAATTACAACGAATCAGCTGTTAAATAATCCCCTCTAAAAAAGGGATAGTTCTCTACCATTTAATTGAAGAATGGTATCGAGG
>JAQVSH010000079.1 GCA_028700615.1 Bacteroidales bacterium | reverse complement strand
ACGCACTGCACAAAAAGAGGATAGAAATGCTTTTTAAATTTATCATGATGGTTAAATTAAAATTTTGTGACGAAGATATATGATTCTTATCAAAAGAGAATCATATCCTTTCAATTTTTCTCTGTCGGCTTTTCCCTTTTTCTTTTTCTTTTCTCTTTGTATTTTTTAAATGCTTGATAAATAGATTGATGTAAATAATTCCTTCGGGATATTATGGAATGAAAATTGTTCAGCATAGAAAGTTTTAGTAATTTTAGAAAATTTTTTAAAAGTGATGAATATGCGCAGTTACATTATCACATCCCTGATTGCTGGCATTATAAGTCTGGTTGTGGTTTTTGTGTTTTGTTGTTTTGTACATCCCTCTTTTGCGCCGGTTCCGAATTCTCCTTCACAAAAGGTGCAGTCTCCGGTGCATGCTCCTGAGATACCTCATAAAATCGATTTTTCCGGAGAGTCAGTCCCTTTAGATTATTTTGATGTCAGAGAAAGTCTGGACAGAGAATTATCATCCAATGTGTTTTTTCATTCCAATATATTCCTTTATATGAAACGTGCCGCCCGCTGGTTCCCGGTGATAGAACCCATTCTGAAGGAAAACGGAATTCCCGATGACTTTAAATATCTGGCACTGATTGAAAGTAATCTGATGAATGTGGTCTCTCCTTCAGGGGCCGCCGGATTCTGGCAGTTTTTGGAGAAAACCGGTTTGGAGTACGGATTGGAAATTAATGCTGAAATCGATGAACGTTATCATGTGGAACTTGCAACCAGCGCGGCTTGTCGTTATTTTAAAAAGGCATACGTTAAATTTGGTACCTGGACAAATGCAGCGGCTTCTTATAATGTGGGGATGACGGGATTTGAAAAACAATTGAAAGCACAGAAGATCAGTTCTTATTATGATTTATGGCTGAACGAAGAAACCTCCCGGTATGTATTCAGAATTCTTGCCGTAAAACTGATTTTGTCCGATCCCGTCCAATATGGTTTTAGTCTGGATAAAAAAGCATTATACAAAGATATTCCCTTCAAAACGGTTGAGGTTACCGGTTCTGTCGCTGATTGGACCGCCTTTGCATTTAAAAACGGGACAAATTATAAATTGTTGAGGTGGATGAATCCCTGGATCAGGGGGAATAAATTAGTCAATGTCCGCAAGAAAACCTATCAGGTGAAAATCGCAGATCCTTCTTACCGGGAGGTTAATCTTTCCACGAATCAACAGGAATCTGCAGAATGACCTTAATGACACGAATTCGCGTAAATGGGTTGTAAGGATAAACTTCCGGAGTCTTTTTTCGAAGAACATACAATCAGGGTATGGGGTGCCAGAGTGCATAACCTGAAAAATATTGATGTGGAAATTCCCAGAGATGCCTTGTCGGTAATTACCGGTCTGAGCGGAAGCGGGAAATCTTCTCTGGCTTTTGATACGCTATATGCAGAAGGACAGCGCCGTTATATGGAGACCCTGTCTGCATATGCAAGACAATTTCTCGGGGGCATGGAACGGCCCGATGTAGATAAGATCACAGGCCTTAGTCCTGTGATTGCTATTGAGCAGAAGACTGTCAGTAAAAATCCCAGAAGTACGGTAGGTACCATTACTGAGATTTATGATTTTATGCGTTTATTATATGCCCGTGCTTCAGAAGCCTATTCCTATAACACGGGAGAGAAAATGGTCAGATATACAGAGGATCAGATTGTCAGACTGATTGTGGACGGATTTTCAGGCCAGGCTATTTATTTGCTTTCTCCGATCATCAGAGGGAGGAAGGGCCATAATAAAGAATTGTTTGAACAGATTCGTAAGAAAGGATTTTTATATGTTCGTGTGGATGGGGAAATCAGAGAACTTATTCACGGGATGAGGACGGACCGTTATAAGAATCACTTTATTGAGATTGTTGTGGATAAATTGATTCCGGAAGACACGGAAGAAGGATTAAAACGGCTGAAAGACTCTGTACTGGTTGCCATGAAGCATGGGAAAGGTTCTCTGATGGTCAGTGCAAAGGATTCTGCTCAGATGAGATGGTTTAGCCGTCATCTGATGTGTCCTGGTACAGGCATTTCCTATAATGAACCGGCTCCCCATTCTTTTTCTTTTAACTCACCACAGGGAGCTTGTCCGGTCTGCAACGGACTGGGAACGGTCAGCAGAATGGATATGGAAAAGATTATCCCCGATGCTGCTTTGAGCATTCGTCAGGGTGGTCTTGCTCCTTTAGGCCCTGCACGCGGGGGATCTCTGATTTTTTCCCAGATTGAAGCTCTTGTCGCTAAATTTGGAGTCGACATGGATACTCCCCTGGAAGAGTTTCCGGAAGAAGCCATTCAGACGTTGTTGAATGGTTCGGAAGAATCTTTCCGGCTAAAAAGCAGAGTACCCGGCGGGTCCGAACATATTTTCTTTAGTTTTGAAGGGATTATCAGCTATTTATCCCGTCAACAGGCTGAAAGTACTTCAAAGAAAGTACATAAATGGGCAGAACAATTTATTAAAAGGTCGGTTTGTCCTCAGTGTGCAGGCGCCCGCCTGAAGCGGGAATCCCTGCATTTCTTTATCCACGGGAAAAACATTGCAGATCTGGCATCCATGGATATTCTTTCTCTTAAAGAATGGTTTGATCAGTTGCCCGATCACCTTTCGGACAGACAGAAGGCCATTGCATCCGAGATTGTCAAAGAAATCCGGACCCGGTTAAATTTTTTAATTGATGTAGGCCTCGGATATCTGTCTCTCGGACTCTCTTCCCGGACTCTTTCCGGAGGGGAGAGTCAGCGTATCCGGCTGGCCACTCAGATCGGATCACAATTGGTCAACGTACTCTATATTCTGGATGAACCCAGTATCGGACTTCACCAACGGGATAACCGCAGGCTGATTGCATCTCTGAAAAAACTACGGGATGCCGGAAATACAATTATTGTGGTAGAACATGACCGGGATATGATTTTATCGGCCGATTATGTGATTGATATGGGACCCGGAGCCGGTCGTCAGGGAGGAGAAGTCATTGCTTCGGGCGCTCCGGAAGAGATTAAAAAATCAAATTCACTCACAGCACAATATCTTTCGGGGACCAAAAGAATAGAAATGCCTGAGACCCGCCGTCCCGGGAACGGAAATAAAATAATACTGCGGGGTGCGTCGGGAAATAATCTCAGAAATATAGATCTCGTGCTTCCTTTAGGTTTAATGGTTTGTATTACAGGGGTTTCAGGAAGCGGGAAGTCTACTCTGATCAATGAAACGCTTCAACCTATTCTGAGTCAGCATTTCTACTCTTCTGTAGAGGATCCCCTTCCTTATCAAAGTATTGAGGGTTTGCAGTTTGTTGATAAATTAATCAGGGTTGATCAATCTCCTATCGGGAGAACACCCCGGTCTAATCCGGCTACTTATACCGGAGTGTTTAGTGCCATCAGGGATCTCTTTGCTCAAACTCCAGAATCAAAGGTCAGGGCCTATTCTCCGGGACGTTTTTCATTTAACGTAAAAGGCGGCAGGTGTGAAACCTGCGGAGGAGCAGGTGTTCAGACTATTGAGATGAACTTTCTGCCCGATGTATATGTTCAATGCCCCGAATGCGGAGGGAAAAGGTATAATTATGAAACGCTTGAAGTTTTATATAAAGGGAAGAATATCGGAGATGTGCTGGATATGACCATTGATATGGCGGTCGGTTTTTTTGCTCATCATCCTTCCATTCAGCTTCCTCTGCTTGCCCTTCAGCAGGTTGGTCTTGGTTATATCAGGCTGGGACAGTCTTGTACCACTCTTTCAGGGGGTGAAAGCCAGAGAGTTAAGCTGGCAACCGAACTGGCTAAACGCGATACAGGCCGGACTCTGTATTTATTGGATGAGCCCACTACGGGGTTACATTTTGAGGACGTCCGTGTGTTGCTCGATGTTTTAAACCGATTGGTGGATCGCGGAAATACTGTAGTGGTCATTGAACACAATATGGATGTAATCAAAACAGCCGATTATGTCATTGATATGGGCCCGGAAGGAGGACGGGACGGAGGATTGATTCTATGCTCGGGAACCCCTGAGGAAGTGGTGATGCACCCGAATTCTTATACCGCCGGTTTTCTGAAAGAAGAATTGTCTTTCCGGAGGAAGAAATGAATGCATTTGTCTATTTTTGCTTAAATCTTTAATCCACGAGCATCATGAAAGAAAATGAAGAAATGATCAAAAATGCCTTTGAGCAGAGATCCTGGACCGAAATAAAGACTGAAGATTCGTGGAGAATTCTTCGTATCATGGGGGAATTTATTGAGGGATTTGAAAAAATGACCAGACTGGGCCCTTGTGTATCTATTTTTGGTTCAGCCAGGACTCCTGAAGGACATCCGTATTATCAGCTGGCCGAAGAGATTGCTTTTAAGCTGACACAGTTTGGATACGGAGTGATTACCGGCGGGGGAGGCGGTATTATGGAGGCTGCCAATCGGGGAGCTTTAAGGGGAAAGGGAATTTCTGTCGGATTGAATATTGTATTGCCCCATGAACAACAACCCAATCCTTATATTGACCGGAGGCACTCCCTGAGTTTTGAACATTTCTTTGTCCGCAAGACCATGTTTGTAAAATATGCCCAGGGATTTATTGCTTTGCCGGGAGGGTTTGGTACCATGGATGAACTTTTTGAAGCGTTAACCCTGATACAGACTCACAAATCAGGAGCTTTCCCGGTGATTATGGTAGGCAAAGATTATTGGTCGGGATTACTGGACTGGATCAAACAAAAAATGCTGGCGGAAAATTCCTATATTAATGCAGATGACTTGGATTTATTTCATTTGGTAGATACTGCCGACGAGGTGTTGGAACATATCAATACTTTTTATTCGAAGTATATGCTTTCCCCCAATTTTTAGCCGCCTGATCAGGAGTCTTTCAGCAGGGAACAGTTGGCACAGTTCTCACTGCCGGTTCCGGAACATATTTGTTCACGACTTTTACTGTCGGTTAATCCCTGGCATAGTTGATTATCATGCTGGGCGCAGCGTATTCCCAGTTTCTTCATTCCGGGATTGTTTTCTATGTGGGTTTCCGGAAAACGGCCACCCTTGACAAATAATATTCTCACGGCTAATCCTAACACACATAATGCTACAAGTCCGGATACTATCAGAAAGAGTTGGAAAAATTCCATTTCCGACATTTTAATGAATGTTTGTTGACTGTATTTACCGCAATTTTCTTGCCAACCTTCTGAATTCAGAACAAATAATTGCCGTAGCGATCGATACATTCAGCGATTCAATCCCTGAGTTTTTTTCTTCAAAACAAGGAATGAACAATCTGTGACTCATCAGGTCTGACAGTTGAGGGGATATTCCCCTGGACTCATTCCCCATGACGATAATTCCATGTGGAACGGGCGGGTTTTCATAAAGATCATCTCCATCCAGAAAAGTGCCGAAGATGGGAATTCCCGGCATTTCTTTTTTAATCTTTGATAAGTATTGATATAAATCGGTGGTGTGAGTGGTTACATTCATGATCGACCCCATAGTGGATTGAACCGTTTTGGGATTGAATACATCAGCAGTTCCGTTTGAACAGATGACATGCTTAATACCGAACCAGTTCGCCAGCCTGATGATGGTTCCGAGATTTCCGGGATCCTGAATTTCATCAAGAACCAATATTAAATCTTCTTCCGTCGGAACCGGAAGATCCGTCACCGCAGGCTTTTTCATGACCAATAAAACCTGATTGGGGGTTTTTAGAAAGCTGATTTTAGCCAGTTCCTCTTCGCTTATTTCATTTATTTCCAATGCTTTGTGAATTTTTGAAAGAGGTTGTCCGGATAACCATTCGGGAAGTGCGTACAGACTCTGACAGACTAAAGAAGATTCCAAAAGAGCTTCTCCCATTTTAGCCCCTTCCGCCACAAAACAATGGTGCATCTCCCTGTATTTTTTATGCTCCAGAGAACGGATAAATCGGATTGTGTTTTTAGTTAGCATTGTTCGTTGGATTTGAATGCCAGAAATCAAAGATAATGCATTATTTTTGCCCGGATCCCTAATCCGATGCTCTTGAAGTATTTTTCACGCATATGTGTGTTTTTCTTTTGCCTTTTTTTGGCAGTAGGCTGTAACCCTTCACGAAGAGTTGCCCAGGGGGAATATCTGCTCAATTCGGTGAGATTAAAAGTCAGGGATCGGTCTGTTCCCGTAGCTGAGATTAAAACCCAACTGACGCAACAGCCCAACGAACGTATTCTCGGAGCCAGGTTTCATCTTTGGCTCTATAATATATCCAATCCCTCCCGGGATTCCGAATTCAGGCAGGGACTGCGTAAAGCCGGAGAGGAGCCTGTTATCTGGAAACAGGAAGAAACAGAAAAATCAAAGCAGCAGATTTTATCGCTACTGATGTCCCGGGGGTATTTTTATGCACAGGTAAAGGATACGATCCGTCTTCACAGAAAAAAGGCAGAGGTACTCTATCGGGTGGATCTTGGAATCCCTTACCGTATAGGCAAAGTGGACTATGACATTAAAGATCCGGGATTGAGGGCTCCGGTGTTGTCAGATACCCTGAATTCTGAGATAAAATCGGGCGCTTTGCTGGATCAGCAGTTGTTTACCAAAGAACGGTCGCGTATTGAATCTCTTTTAAGGCAGTCGGGGTATTATGCTTTTTCTGAAGATTATATACACTATAAAGTGGATACCTTTTTCAGAACTCATACTGCAAACGTTCAGGTATTGATTGAAAATATACCCGGCCGGGATTCTTTGGGAAGATCTATCGAACGTCCTCATCAAACCTATATTATTAAGGGCATTACCGTAGATATACAATCTGGAACGGGACAGGAAGATTCGAAGCGTGATCTGAAAAACGATACGGTTGTTTATTCGGATATGACCTTTATTTCCCCCTCAAAGCCGCTGGTAAAACCTCTTACGGTTTCTCAATTTATTAAAATCCGTCCGGATACCTTATATAATGTACTGGATGAAGAAAATACCTATCAGAGATTATCCCGGTTAAGATCCTTCAGATTGGTGAATATCCGGTTTGAGGAATCATTTCAACGGGATACTTTATCACAAAACAGGTTTCTGGATGCCAGAATTTCTTTATCTCCTTTTAAAAGGCATAGTTTGTCTGCAGACTTTCAAGCTACTTATGCAAAAGGAGACCCGGGAGGAGCTGTCGTGTTAAATTACCAGAATCTAAGCCTTTTCAGAAATGCCGGAATTTTTAATCTCCGGACCCGTATTGCCATGGAGAGCCTTAAAGAGAGGGGAGAAGGTCTTTTTCATAATACAAAAGAATATGGAACCGAAGCTTCCCTGGATCTTCCAAAGTTTCTGCTGTTCAGAAAAGAGAAAAGATTGCCCGATCATGCCAATTCCCGGACAATTCTCTCGGTCGGGTATAATTATCTACAAAGACCTGAA
>JAQVSH010000078.1 GCA_028700615.1 Bacteroidales bacterium | reverse complement strand
GAACGATTATCTGGCCAAACGTGACTCTGAATGGATGGCCCGATCTACGAATTTCACGGTCTGTCCGTAGATTGTATTGATAAATATCAGCCCAATTCCCACGAAAGACGGCGTGCCTATAATTCGGATATCACTTTCGGGACCAATAACGAATTCGGATTTGATTATCTCAGGGACAATATGGCCATCAGTGCTGAAGACCTGGTTCAGAGGAAACATCATTATGCCATTGTCGATGAGGTCGACTCCGTATTGATTGATGATGCCCGTACCCCCCTGATTATTTCAGGCCCCGTGCCCAAGGGCGATGATCAGCTTTTTGATGAGTATGATCATCGGGTATCTCTGTTGGTAGAAGAACAAAGAAAGCTGGTGACCCAGTATCTTGCGGATGCCAAAAGCCTTATTGCTGCAGGAGATCAGGATAAAGGAGGGCTGGCTTTATTCAGAGCCTATAAGGGCCTTCCCAAGAACAAGCCGTTGATTAAGTATTTGAGTGAACAGGGTAATAAACAATTATTGCAGAAGACCGAGAATTTCTATATGCAGGAGAATAACCGGAATATGCATATTGCCACGGATGAACTCTATTTTGTCATTGATGAAAAAAGCAGAAGCGTAGAACTTACGGATAAAGGAATTGACCGGTTGACTTCCAGAACCGAAGATCCTAATTTCTTTATTATTCCCGATATCGGATCAAAAATTGCAGAACTTGAAAAATCATCTCTCAATCCGGAAGAAATACTGACCGCCAAAGATGAGATGCTGCAGGAATATTCTATTAAGTCGGAAAGAATTCATACGGTAAATCAGTTGCTGAAATCCTATGCTCTTTTTGAGAAGGATGTTGAATACGTGGTGATCGACAATCAGGTAAAAATCGTTGATGAACAGACCGGACGTATTATGGAAGGCCGCCGTTATTCGGACGGACTGCACCAGGCGATTGAGGCCAAGGAGCATGTGAAAGTGGAAGCTGCCACTCAGACCTTTGCAACCATTACGCTGCAGAATTATTTCCGTATGTATCACAAGCTTGCCGGTATGACCGGTACGGCAGAAACGGAAGCCGGTGAATTGTGGAATATCTATAAACTGGATGTGATGGTGATTCCCACCAATCGTCCGGTGATCCGGGTTGACCATGATGATATGGTTTACAAAACCAAAAGGGAAAAATATGCCGCAGTCATTCAGGAAATTGTTACACTGGTTAAGAATTCCCGTCCTGTACTTGTGGGAACCACCTCGGTTGAAATTTCCGAATTACTGAGCCGTATGCTTACGATGAGAGGTATTAAACACAATGTGCTCAATGCCAAGCTGCATCAGAAAGAAGCCGATATTGTGGCCGAGGCAGGACGTGCCGGAACGGTCACCATCGCTACCAATATGGCAGGGCGTGGTACTGATATCAAGATTTCCGATGAGGTGAAGAAGGCCGGAGGGTTGGCCATTATAGGTACCGAACGTCACGAATCCAGACGGGTCGACCGTCAGTTGAGAGGACGTTCAGGCCGTCAGGGAGATCCGGGATCTTCTCAGTTCTTTGTTTCACTGGAAGATGACCTGATGCGGCTTTTCGGTTCCGAACGTATTGCCGGATTGATGGACCGTATGGGCCTGAAAGAAGGGGAAATGATTCAGCATTCCATGATTACCAGTTCCATTGAAAGAGCTCAGAGGAAAGTAGAAGAAAATAATTTCGGGATTCGTAAGAGATTGCTGGAATATGATGATGTTATGAATTCCCAGCGCGAAGTCATCTATACGAAGAGAAGACATGCTCTGGAAGGAGAACGAATCAGTATTGACATCATGAATATGATGGAAGACGTAGTGGAGGAACTGGTTGAAGAAGCCAAGGAAACTCAGGATATGGAAGCTTTTCGGCTGAATACGCTTCGTTATCTTTCTATTGACTATACTCCCGATGAAAATTTGTTTGAAAAATCCAGTGTGTCTGAAGTTTCATCCGCCATCATGAAGCAGGTACAGGAGACCTATGCCCGTAAAGGGGCTCATATGTGCGATCGGGTATATCCTGTGATTAAGGAAGTATATGAGGTCAACGGAGATCGTTTTGAGAACATTATTATTCCGGTCACGGATGGTAAGAAGACATACCAGGTGCTGACTCATCTGAAAAGAGCCTATGAAAGTAAGGGGCGTGAATTGTTGAAATCATTTGAAAAAACAGCGATCCTGGCTAATATTGACGATCAGTGGAAGGAACATCTCAGAGAGCTTGATGATTTGAAGCAATCTGTCCAGAATGCCTCCTACGAACAGAAGGATCCTTTGCTTATCTATAAATTTGAGTCTTTTAATCTCTTTAAGGCTATGATTGAAAAGGTAAACAAGGATATCGTTTCCTTGCTTACAAAGGGACAGGTACCCATCAGGGAACCGGAAGAAGTTCGCAGTGGGAATGAAAAACGTCTGGACATGAGTCGTATGCAGACGCAGAGAAGTAGTCATGCCGCCCCTGGACCTTCTGCGCCGAGGGATACCCGGGAACCCCAGCGCCCGATGCCCGTGAAGGTTGAAAAGCATGTAGGCCGTAATGATCCCTGCCCTTGCGGAAGCGGGAAAAAGTATAAAAATTGTCACGGCAAGGATGCCGAATAATTATCAATGCAAAGAGTATGTCTGATATAAAAAATCTTGAGCCACGAGCTTTATGGGGTTTCTTTGATGAGTTGTGTGCAATTCCCCGTCCTTCAAAACATGAAGAGAAAGTCATTGAATATGTGCTTCGTTTTGCCGGTGAACGAAACTTGTTTGTAGAAAAAGACGAGGCCGGAAATGTTTTAATCCGTAAACCTGCGGCTCCGGGATTTGAGAAGATTAGGCCTGTCGTCCTTCAGGCTCATCTGGACATGGTTCCTCAGAAAAATGCGGAAGTGTCCCATGATTTTTTAAAGGATGCTATTTGTCCTGTGATTGACGGAGAATGGGTCAGGGCTTCCGGAACTACGCTGGGTGCTGATAACGGGATTGGAGTGGCGGCTGCGTTGGCCGTGCTGGATTCCGCGGAGGTGCTTCACGGCCCGCTTGAGGTGTTGTTTACCTTTGACGAAGAATCCGGAATGACGGGGGCGAATAATCTCCGTCCGGACTGGTTGAAAGGGAAGATGTTGCTGAATCTGGATACGGAAGAGGAAGGCGAGTTTTGCATTGGTTGTGCCGGAGGTTTGGACTTTATTGCCAATTTGCCTTACAGTTATGATCCGATGCAGGGTAAGTATTCCACTTATCGTTTGAATCTCAGAGGTTTGAAAGGAGGTCATTCAGGTATGGATATTAATTTGGGCAGGGCAAATTCCAACCAATTAATGATCCGTTTTCTGTGGAAGATTACCCGTGAACTGGGCGCCTGTGTTGTTGAGCTGGAGGGTGGGAATATGCGTAATGCCATTCCCCGTGAAGCTTCTGCCATAGTGAATATCCCACTTCGCACAGAGGAGGCTTTTCTTGATTTCATTCCCTCTTTTACCGAAGTGATTTCTCAGGAATTTAAGGGGGTTGAAACGGGCATTAGTTTGACTGCTGAAAAAATCCTTCCGGTAGAAAAGGTGATGGATAAAGTAACGGAGACTCTGTTAATCAATGCATTGTATGCTCTTGTTAATGGTCCGATCCGAATGATTCCCGGAACAGGTGTGGTGGAAACTTCTTCCAATCTCTCGATTGTCAGCGTACAGGATGGGATGTCCGAAGTGGTTTGTTTGATCCGCAGCGCGGTGGAAAGTGCAAAACGTTCTCTGGGAGAACGTATGCTGTCTGCTTTTGAACTGATCGGAGCGGATGTGTCCTTTGAGGGAAATTATCCCGGGTGGAATCCTGATTTTTCTTCCTCTTTGCTGGAGGCGATGAAGAAAGGATATCTGGATCTTTTCGGTAAAGAGGCTCAGGTCAATATTGTTCATGCCGGGCTGGAGTGCGGAATCATCGGGGCAAATTATAAGGAGATGGAAATGATCTCTTTCGGACCGAACATTGTACATCCCCACTCACCTGATGAAAGGGTGGAAATAGCATCGGTGGTTAAGTTCTGGAATTTTCTGACCTCTGTGCTATCCCGTTTGCCTTCTGAAGAATAAATTTCAGGGAGCTGTTGAGAAGATTTTACGCAATACCGGAAGAGATTTTGGTACGGTGAATCCCGGGACGTGTTGTACGTAGAAGTCTAAGATTTTATCCAGAAGAAAATTTCTTGAGCTTTCATTGAGAGGGATGGTTTCCGTTTGTGTGAGGGGGCAGCTCAAGAGATTGCTCAGTACTTTTGCGTAGTCCGGAGAAATATTTTTTTCTGTGGGGAAAGTGCTGAAATGGCCTGTCGTAATGTCAAACCATTCATTTTCGGATGAGTAATCATTGGTAGGTTGAATGCCTAAATAGCGGGTAAGCTGTAAAAGAAAAACCAGATGGAAATTGGCTGTACCGGTTCTGGTTTTATCCAGAATCTGCATGGCGTTCCATAAGAACTCAAAAAGCGAAGAGGGCTCGCTGTTGTCTTTCAATGTTTTATATAAGACTTCAGAGAGGAAGAAGGCGATGCATCGTTTTCCCGGGTCAAAAATCAGATCTGTCAGATCGGGTACGAGGCGGGCTTCGGTGATCCATTGAATTTCTCTTTTGGGTGAAATCAATAGTTCTGCATCTATCAGATAAAGCGGCTGAAAAAGATTGGCCCTGATCGGGGACTTTTTATTGTAGGCCCCTTTGACCATGACAGTAAGTCTTCCGGAAGATTCGGTAAGCAGGGTTGCAATCAGGCTGGTTTCCCTGTATTTGATCTTATGCAGGACAATTGCCCTGGTTTTCCGGGGTTCGCTCATATCTGTCTATTCATGGGACGGATATCCCGAAAGACATTGTTTTACCGCGTTGTATATACCTTTAGCGTCATATCCGCATTCATGCTTCAGAGAGGCAGTGTCTCCGTGCTCAATAAACCGATCCCCGGGAATCCCCAGGCGTTTGACAGAAGCTGTATATTGATGATCTGCCATAAATTCCATTACGGCAGTTCCCAGTCCTCCTGTAATAACTCCGTCTTCCAGTGTGAAAATTGCTTTATACTCGCGGAAAATCCGGTGCAGAAGTCCGGTGTCGAGAGGTTTCAGAAAACGCATATCAAAATGCCCGATTTCAATTCCTTCGGAGGAAAGCTTTTCGGCAGCCTCTTTTACGGAAATCCCGGCAGATCCCAGAGACAGCACTGCGGCATCTTTTCCTTCCCTGAGACAGCGTCCGGTTCCCGGAGTGATTTCCTGAAAAGGGGTTTCCCACGTTTCAGAGGGAATTCTTCCTTTAGGATAACGGATAATAAAAGCCCCGTATTTGCCGTCTTGAGCGGTGAACATGAGATTTCGCAAGTCCCCACAGTCCATGGGAGCGGCGATGGTGATATTGGGAATAAAACGCGAGAATGCCAGATCAAAGGCTCCGTGGTGAGTCGCACCGTCTTCTCCGACCAGTCCGGCCCTATCCAGGCAGATTACGACCGGAAGTTTTTGCAGGGCTACATCGTGAATCAGCTGATCATAGGCTCTCTGCATAAATGAGGAATAGATCACACAAAAAGGAATCATCCCCTGGGTGGCCAGCCCTGCGGAAAAGGTCACTGCATGGGGTTCGGCAATGCCGACGTCAAAGATTCGGTCCGGAAATTCTTTTTGAAAACCATTAAGTCCCGAGCCACTGCACATGGCAGGAGTAACTACCATGATCCGGGGGTTGTTTCTTGCAAGTTCCTGCAGGGTGTTTCCAAATACATCCTGATACCGGAGAGGTGTTTTATCCCTTCCATCTTTTCTGACAGGCTCTCCGGTCTCTACATCAAAACATCCGGGGGCATGGAAACGGGTCTGGTTTTCTTCTGCATATTTATAGCCTTTGCCTTTTACGGTCAGCACGTGAAGAATTTTAGGCCCGGGTATTTGTTTCAAATCTTTCAGAATGCGGGTCAGATAAATGACATCATGCCCGTCAATGGGGCCAAAGTATCTGAAATTCAGTGATTCAAAAAGAATACTTTGTCTCAGCAGTATGGATTTAATCCCGTGTCTTATTTTTCTGATCCATCCGCGCACCCCGGAAAGAGATTCCATCCGGCTCCAGACATTGGTTTTAAGGCGGTTGTATGTTCTGGAAGTAGTGATATCGAGCAGATATTCCTTGAGGGCTCCGACATTCGGATCAATCGCCATGTTGTTGTCATTGAGGATCACCAACAGATTGGCATTGCTGATTCCGGCATTGTTCAGGGCTTCAAAGGCCTCCCCTCCGGTGAGGGATCCGTCTCCAATGACGGCTACCGCGTGTTTTTCAGCCTTTTGAGCCGCAAAAGCAGTTGCAATCCCCAATGCGGCCGAGATGGATGTTGAAGAATGACCCGTTCCGAAGACGTCATATTCACTTTCCGAACGGTTCGGAAAACCACTAATGCCTTTGTATTTCCGGTTTGTTTTAAAAAGATTCCTGCGGCAGGTGAGTATCTTATGGACATAGGCCTGATGGCCGACGTCCCACACTATTTTATCTTCGGGGGTGTTGAAAACATAATGCAAAGCCACGGTTAATTCAACCACTCCGAGGTTAGCTCCCAAATGTCCCGAATTTACGCTGGCTGCTTCAATGATGAAATCCCTCAACTCATCACTTAGCACTGGGAGCTCTTCCTGTGTTAATTTTCGGAGATCTTCCGGACTATTGATGTTTTCAAGCAATGAATAATGCATGTGTTGAATTTATCAGGCAAATTTAAAGATATTTTTTCCAAAATAGATAGACCTACCTCTTGTTATAATATTGTTATAATGTTTAACTTTATCAAATTAATTTAATGAGTGTCCAGTTATGGTTGTAATTGTAGGGAAAGTTAGTCAAGTTATTGGTCCTGTGGTAGATGTGACTTTTGATGAATCTGTCACTGAGCTTCCGGGTATCTACGAGGCCTTGTATATTGAGCGGGGAGATGAAGAACCTTTGGTTGCAGAAATACAGCAACACATTGGAGAACATACGGTAAGAGCCATTGCTATGGAGTCTACCGATGGTATGTATAGGGGAATGAAGGCGTCTGCTTACGGCCATCCCATTACGGTTCCTGTGGGAGGAAAAGTCAGAGGGCGTTTGCTTAATGTGCTCGGAAAAGCCATTGACGGTTTGGACCCTATTGATAATAAAGGCGGATATCCGATTCACAGGGATCCTCCTGAATATAAAGATTTGTCTACTTCTTCCGAAATTCTTGTTACCGGCATTAAAGTCATCGATCTTTTGGAGCCTTATTTAAAGGGAGGAAAGATTGGATTATTCGGCGGAGCCGGGGTAGGGAAGACGGTGTTAATCATGGAAATGATTAATAATATTGCAAAAAAATATTCCGGATTATCTGTATTTTCGGGGGTTGGAGAACGTACCCGTGAAGGCAATGACCTGCTCAGGGAGATGATCGATTCGGGGGTTATCAATTATGGCCCCGAGTTTAAACAATCCATGGAAGAGGGTGGATGGGACCTTTCCAAAGCGGATCCCGAAGCCATTAAAAA
>JAQVSH010000077.1 GCA_028700615.1 Bacteroidales bacterium | reverse complement strand
TCCTGAATAGGAAAGCCCTATTAACCTTCGGGTTAAGTCCGAAACGGGGCCCTGCTCTTTTACAGGAAAGATATCAGGAAGTCTCATGGATAATATTTCTTGCTGAGAGTATCCGTAATGACGTATGAAAGCCTCATTTACTGCAAGGACCTGAAGACTTCCCAGTTCATAGATCATCAAAACGGCGGGATTTTGTTCAAACAAATAACGAAATTGAGCTTCACTGTCTTTGAGTTTTTTTTCTGCTTCTTCTCTTTCATTTTGTTTTTTTAACAACTGGGCCAGCAGATGATTAAATTGCTGGTAAAGAATTCCCACTTCATCGCGTCCTGGTGGTTGGATCTGAACCGTAAAATCCTGATTTCTTGAAATGGAGGCCGTCAACCTGGCTAAATTCAGAATTGGTTCGGAAATCATTTTCTGCATACCTGCCGCGATCAGATAGGACATCACCACCAGTATGATGATCAATATGAAAATGATGGTAAAAAGTATTCTTTTTTGAGATTCAAGCAATTTTGAATTTGCCCGGACATAGATGACTCCCAATACTTTCCCTTTAAAAGAAATAGGCTCGGAAATGTAAAAAAAACCATCTTTCAGCATCGAACTTTCGATCTGGGTTACGGTAGGAAGATTTTTATCCTGTAGTGAGTCAGGATATGTAGCAAAAAGTTCTCCTTTTTCAGTAAACAAATATCCGGACTCGACCGATTCGAGAAATTTTAAACGTAACAGGGCTTCTGCAGCCTGTTGCCGGTCCCCAAAATACAGCGGTACTACGCAATAATCTCCAATCAATTGGGCGTTTACAACTAAACTTTCCTGAATGTTTTTTCTAACCCTGTTGATATCCCATTTTGCAATGAATACAAAACCTACCAATACGGCAATAAAAGTTACGAATAAAACAACCGTAATTATTTTATTCTTAATGGACATATTTTTAATGGACCAAAGTCTATTCATTTGTATCTACGATAGTGGCACTGTTAAGGAGTAAACTGCTTGCGACAAATCCGGATTTTTTCAATGCATTCGGGTTAATCTCATAACGGATATAATTATCCAATACCAGCATGTTAATCATAGAGCCTTTTTCTCCGTATCCTTTATTCTCACTGATGGTCAGAATGGGCTTACCTGTTGTGTAATTGAGGATTTTTTCAGCCTGTTCGCTCTTTACAGAGGCTGAGAGAATCAGGATCATACAGTCTTTTATATCACTGATAGTAGAAATATAAGCAATACGGACTTTTTTGTTTTTTACCGTTACTTTACTGAATATTTCATCGAGCGTTGCTCCAAACTTGTTTTCTCCCATGACCTTGATCAGAAAGGTAGAATCTTTATCCGTGGTTTCTTCGGGCCATTCAATAAAATGAGTGAATTTTTCAATGTATCCGGCTTTTAATAAATATTCTCTGGATTGAGCCGATGCAATTTCCGGGAAGATAATCCCTGCTGATAAAATGATCAGAAATATGATGCGTTGAATAGAATATAGACTGTTCGGTCTCATCTTTTCTATGTTCTGCTGATAGATTTCCTTAGAAATTATAGTTGATTTTTAAAGCAAAGGTTCTTTGCGGTTGTCTGTATCTGCCGGCAAAGAGATTTGAGGGATGATAGTATTCCTGATTGAGAATGTTGTTGACTTTTAATTGAAAGTCCAGCCCGTTAAAATTCAGGAACGAAAGACATCCGTTTAAAATCAGCGCATTGTCAATGATCTTATTTCCGGTATTTGGGATGGTCAGAGGGTTTTTACGTTCTCCCAGATAGTTTGCCCTGAGATTTATTTTAATATGCTTTGAACAGGAATATGTAAAGCCGGCATTGGCAGTATGCATGGAGATTTCCGGAATAAACACATCTTCCTGATCGTATGAGTCTGAATATGTGTAATTTGTGTATAATAAAAGTTTCTTTAAAGAGTAGTTGGCATACAGTTCATATCCCAGGGTGCTTAATTTGTTTTTATTGATGATCCGGTAACTTTCTCCTACAATTTCCAGGGTCAGTTTGTCTTCAATCCAATTTTTATACAGAGACGCCCCTATGGACAAGTTCTCCATAAAAGAATAGCAAAGATCTGCCTCAAACGAATTCATTTTTTCGGGAGTTAATCCGCCATTTCCGATGCCATATTTGTAATCCCATGGCTTGGGTGCACGAAACGCTCTGTTATAGAGTATTTTGGCCGTTAATTTGTTTTTGTTGAATATAAGTCCTGTCCGGGGGGTTACGACTTGCCCGTAGTAACTGGAAATATCATGGCGTATTCCTCCCGTTAAAGATAAATAGTCTGAAATCGCGTATTCTGCCTGAGCATAATAGCTGAAGAGGTGGTTGTCCAGCATTTCTGGCTTTGGGGGTTCCGAGGGTTCCTTGTCTTCTGAAAGACTGCTTGTTTTGGAAAACTGTTCGGACAACCATTCAATTTCCCCAATCACCCCGCCTATAATCATCCATCTTTTACCTGCCTTGTAGTTGATCTGGTTCTCTGTCCCAATCAATGCATTCGGCCGGTAGTAGCCAATCTGGCTTCCCGGGTAGGTATCTGTGGCTTTAATAATATCCCCGATCGAATTTGGGTTTACAGTGGCATTCCGGTAGTACAGCATGGAATGTAGACTGATTTGGTCAGAGAGAGTTTTTGCATATTTTAAATAACCATTCAGGAAACTGATATTCCAAAGGGTGTTTTTGTCCAAAAAATTACTTCCTTCCGTTTTAAAGTAAGTGCTCCGCGATGACCGTTTATCCTGATAAACGATTCCTGCGGTAAGGTTTTTAATTTTAATTTTTGCAGACAGAGACAGATCATTTTCATAATTTTCCATTTCATCGGACCAGTTGTTGTCTCCTTTGGCCCCTCCGAGATCAGCTTTTTCAGAACTCTTGTACATTCCGGAGAGTGAAAACCCGATATTTTTCGCCTCATTAAAGTCTTTTAAACTAAAATCAACCATTCCGGTATTGTAGTCTCCGCCAAGCAGGCTTATGTGACCGGCTTTTCCTCCTTCCGGATCTTTAGTAATAATGTTGATGATTCCGGAAACCGCATTGGTCCCGTATAGAGCCGATGCGGGTCCGTATACCACCTCGATTCGTTCTACATCCGAAAGATTAAACTGGCCGCCGCCATAAAAGCCCCCGGAATTCAATTCATTGATTTGTATTCCGTCAATCAGCAATAATATTAGATTATTCTGGCTTGGCGCCCCCCTCATAAAAACATAGCTATTATAACCCACTATATTTCTGAACTGAAAACCGGGCAGGTCGGATAATGCTTCTTCAAGGGTAAAGTAGGCCCGCTCTTTGATTTGTTCCGCAGTAATTACCTGAACGGTTGCTGCAACATCTTTAATCTGTTGCCGGATTTTCGACGCACTGACAATTTGTGTGTTCATCAGATCATTAAACGACATCTTCAGAATGTCCTCTGCTTTCAATGAATCCGACTCCTGAGCATGCCCATTTGACAAGGCACCGATGGCCATCAGAAGGAATAACATCCACTTTTTCATCTTTGCAAAATTTTAAATTTCAATGATCGGAAGGTACCCGGATTGAATTTATACAATTGCCTTCATGTGTTACGTCTTATAATTTAGCCAAAACAATTATCTTTATGAACCGAACATGTTGCTTTGCAACCTCCAATGGTATAATTATACCTTCCATCAACATGGAGCTGCATACTACCATTGAAAAACAAACTATTATAGTATGAAAGTTAGGAAAATATTGTTAATAAAATAAATATTTAGTTCTTTTATTTAGGCATTCTTACCGATTTCATCCATAATTCCGCCATTCGCTGATGTCCCGCTGCAGTAGGATGAATGCCGTCCCAGATCCAGTAAGAAGCGGGCACATTAGGATATTTTTTTATTAATTGATCAAACATGGACTGGAAGGGGAGAAATACCGCATTAAATTCTTTTGCGAGTTTTTTAGCAACAGCGGCACACTGACGGGTGGTCTGATCCCATTGCTCCCAGTTTCTTGCACGGGCGCCTACTTTAAATACAAAGGGTTCACAAATGACAATCTGTAATTTCGGATTCTGGGACAATGCTTTCCTGAGCAGGTCACGGTATGTGCTTTCAAATTGTTCGAGATCAAATTCCCCTGAGTGGCGACCCTGAAATCTGTCCACATCATTAATGCCAATCAGTACAGACAGAACATCCGGTTGAATGGCCAGACAGTCTTTATCCCAGCGGGCAGCCATATCGGAAAGGGTATTTCCGCTGATGCCCCGGTTATAAAAGTGGTAATCCCGCTCCGGATATTGATTCATATATTTTGCTGCACACAGAAACATATAACCGTGTCCATAGATGTGATTGAGATCGCTTGTATTGCGCTCTTTGGTGTTGCACTGGTGTCCCCAGTTCCCATCGGTTATAGAATCGCCAATGTACAAGATATTCGGACCTTGTTCGGTTTGTGCTGAAAGGTGGCAGGAAACCGCCACAAACATTATAATCCCCCAAAACTTTTTCATCTGCATCGAATTCGTAGTTAAATAAAAATTAAATAGTCTTCAAATCTAATAAAAATGCCGGCAGGTTCTATCCTGACTGAAAATGAGAGTGCTTTTGCAATAGATTTTTTGGGTATCTTGATGTAAACCGAACATGTTGCTTTGCAGCGCCCAAGAGTATGATAATACTTTCCGGCAACATGGAGCTGCATACTACCATTGAAAAACAAATTATTTTAGTATGAACATAAAGGAACGAATGGCAAATAATTATACACCAACCGTTAAAATGTTTTACATTGCAATCATATTCGATAATAATAAATACCTGTATATTAAGACTATGTAATTTTGGTATGATTATAGACGTTATATATATCACTCACTAAATCTGATGAATTATGAACTCTGTTGTACGAAATTTCTGGACATTATCTTTGTCGATACTGGGTTTTCTTAACGGACTGTGTGCCCAGGATCATGTCATCATAAACGATTCAATTTATTCTGAATCATTGAAGGAACAGCGATCCCTAAAGATTAGTTTACCTGAAAAATATAATCCTGATTCTGTCGCAAAATACGATGTGGCTTATCTGATTGACGGGGAGTGGAACCTGGATTTATTTTCATTTATTGCGGATTTTACAAAAGGTGAAAATTACATTCCATCCATGATTTTAGTGGCTATCCCTAATACCTATATTGACGGGGTCAATATGCGTGACAGGGATTTCCTTCCGGAAAAAATGATGGGTAATCCACGGGCCGGGGGAGGAGATCATTTTCTTGCTTTCTTAAAGAACGAACTCAGACCTTATATTGATAAAAAATATCATACCAGCGGCAATAATTTTCTTTACGGGCATTCTTATGGAGGGTTGTTTACTATGTATACGCTCCTTAAAGAACCCGGATTGTTTAATGCATATTTTTGTTCGGATCCTTCCTTTTTCTGGAATAATCATTTTATGGTGAATTTGGCAAAGAAAACCTTTGCATCCGGTTCAGATTTGAATAAAACTCTTTGGGTTAATGGCAGAGAGGATGCATTTGTTGCCATGTCGATTCAAAAAATGGATTCATTGCTGCAGGTCGATGCTCCCAAAAATCTGCGATGGAAGGTTTCAGTCTATCCCAATGAAACGCACAACTCCGTCAGGTTTAAAGGTATTTATGACGGATTGAAATTTTATTATGACGGATACCCCGGGAGTGCGCTTTTATTTCATCCAATGAACGGAATCCTGTTGAAGGATCAACCTATGAGGGTATTTATCAGCAGCAGTTCTTCCAATGTCCGTTATACTACAGACGGGTCGGAACCTGATCTTTCCTCAAAGCTTACCGGATCAATGTTTGACATATCATCACCCGCAACCCTGAACCTGAAAAAGTTTTCAGGCAATACAAGATATGTTTCAACTGCGAAAGGAACATTTAAACAAGGGGAGGTTTTCCGTTCTTTGAAAAAACCTGCCGGCATTAAAAACGGGGGACTTCGTTATTCCTATTTTGAAGGGTCATGGGACGCTATGCCCGATTTTCTGAAATTAAAACCAGCCAAAACCGGTATTGCCGACAGCACTTTTAAACTTAGTGAGATAGGTCCTCAGACTGATTTTGCCTGTATGTTTGAAGGTTATATTGAGATTGAGCAGGATGGTTATTATATCTTCGCCATAGGAGCAAACAAAGGGGCCAGGCTCTTCCTGAACCACAAACTGTTGGTTGAGGATTATGATATGAAAAGTGAGGACGATATTCAATCTTTTAATATTCCTTTGCAGAAAGGTTTTTATCCTGTCAGAATTGAATTTTTTCAAAAAGGTGGCAATCCTATGCTGCAATTGTACTATTTATTGCCCGGAAGTCTTCAGGCACAGACTCTTCCTTATAAACTGCAGTATTATTAGGTATTGAAATTTGAATTAATAATATAAATATATAAATATGAACAAGTTAGATGATAATAATTTAGAAATGCTGCGTTTGATTATTGAGTGGGAACCCAAGTTGGCAATGCTTCCTGAGGAGGTAATATCTACCCGGAGAAATAGTCAGAACAGGACTATTAAGCAAATTCTCGGCCATATGGTTGATTCTGCTTCGAATAACACGCACCGCATCGTTCATTTGCAATATCAGAAGAGTCCCCTGATTTTTCCGGATTATGCCAATCTGGGGAATAACGACCGTTGGATTGCGATTCAGAATTATCAGCATGAAAACTGGAATGATTTGATTCAATTATGGAAATATTCTAATCTCCACATTGTGCATGTGATGAATCATGTAAGCCCTGAGAAGCTTAATCACGAATGGATTTCCGCGCTCAATGAAAAAGTTACTCTTGAATCTATGATGATGGATTATTTAAGACATTTTAAATTGCATTTATCTGAAATTGAGGAATTGATTCATCAACAATAATCGGATTGCGTATAGCATCACTAAAGATATTGGATATTAGGTGGTATGAAAAGTTTCAGATTTAAAAAGCTGGACGCTTTTGCAGCCAGAGGATCAGCCGGAAATCCGGCCGGATACATCCGAATGGATTCTTCTTTGGATATTTGCGAGATTGAAATGCAACAAATTGCAAAAGAACTGAAAGGATATGTGACTGAGGTCGGATTCCTTTTTCAGGAATCAGATAAGCTATTCCGGTTAAAATACTTTTCTTCGGAGCGGGAAGTTGATTTCTGTGGTCACGCGACCATTGCCATTATGTACGATTTAATCAGAAATGATAAGGATCTGCGAAGTCTAGAGGGGCTTCAGATTATCACCAATCGTGGAAAACTTCATGTCGAAAACCGGATTGAAAAAGAAGATGCTGTGTTTATTATGTCTCCCGAACCGGAAACAAAGCAGCCATTCCGAGAAATGAACGATATTGCTGAAAATCTAAAAATCAGCATTGACGAGATAGATCTGTTGCGCCCGGTAGAAATCATAAATGCAGGGTTGAACACTTTGCTGGTTCCTGTGAATACATTGGAAACCATATTGAAGATTTCCCCTGATCCTGACGGGTTGAAGTATTTTTGTCATCAATCCGGAATTGACATTGTGGAGGTATTTACTGATGATGTGGTCAATCC
>JAQVSH010000076.1 GCA_028700615.1 Bacteroidales bacterium | reverse complement strand
CGGCAGCCATGAATGGAGCGGCAAGCAGCGATGCAAATCCCAGTTGTGTTCAGGTTGTATGTCCAGCTGGCTGGCATTTGTCCAGTGATGAAGAATGGACAACACACTGGGAAGATCCAAATACCGGAGCCACCAATGAAAGTGGTTTTACAGCCCTTCCGGGTGGTTATCGCAGTAACTTTGGAGCCTTCTTCTACTTCTTTTGTTACGAAGGTTTCTGGTGGAGTTCTGCACAGAACAATAAAAGCTTCGCCTGGGGCCGCAACTTGGGCTGCGATGACAGCGGCGTGAACAGAGGCGACGTATGATTTGCTTTTGTCCATTTTTCAGTTCACTAGGGACTTTAGCAGGTAGTACAGGTATACAGATAATTCTGCCCAACAATGTTTACGGCTTTAATAACCGGAATAAACAGGCAAAGGGTGCAGGAAAGGTGTTTATACTCTACCCGTTTTGCCATAGGGTTTCAACAGGACCTTAGTGGTATTTATGGTTTTTCTCAAAGAAGAGGGACCGGGATAGTTATGTTAACTTATTCCTTCCTGACGGAGAATAATGTGAACGATAGCAGAAAAACATTAAGACAACCAAAACATATACTAAAAACATACCAATATGAAAAAAACGATCATTTCCTTATTAGCACTTGTTTTCATTTATTCCTGTACCCCGCAAGAGACACCCAACACGTTTACCGACAGCCGTGATGGCAAAGTGTACAAAACAGTGACCATTGGGGAGCAGGTGTGGATGGCAGAGAACCTGGCATATCTGCCTGAAGTCGTTGGGCCGGCAACTGGTTCTGAAGATTCAGGCAATGAAACAGAAGCCTTCTACTACGTTTCCGGCTATGTTGGTACAGACGTAGCTGCAGCCAAAACAACAACCAATTACCAAACCTACGGGGTCTTATATAACTGGTCGGCTGCACTTACTGCATGTCCTGAAGGGTGGCATTTACCCAGTGATGAAGAATGGACAACACTTACTTCTTATATGGGAGGAGCAGACGTTGCCGGCGGAAAAATGAAAGAAACAGGGACAACACACTGGGAAGATCCAAATACCGGAGCCACCAATGAAAGTGGTTTTACAGCCCTTCCGGGTGGTTATCGCAGTAACCTTGGAACCTTCTACTTCTTTTGTTACGAAGGTTTCTGGTGGAGTTCTGCGCAGAACAATAAAAGCTTCGCCTGGGGCCGCAGCCTGAGCTGCGATGACAGCGGCGTGATCAGAGGCGACAACTACAAGGAAGGCGGTTATTCTGTCCGTTGTATACGGGATTAATTTATTTCTCTATTTCACTGGTGTTACTTTATATATTTTTGTCAATTCATCTTAATTCCTCCTTTTCCCGGCTCATTGAGCGAAATTTTAATACTTTATTCATACATAAATATTACAGAAATGAAAAAAACGATTGTTTATTTGCTTACGATCATGTGTGCCTATTCCTGCACTCCTCTGGAAGCCCCCTATACTTTCGGCATGTTAGTCGACAACCGGGATGGCAACAGGTATAAAACAGTAATTATTGGGGATCAGCTGTGGACTGTTGATAATATGGCTTATCTACCATCGGTCAGTTCTTATGAAACGGTATCATCCAGTGACGATCATTATTACGTATATGAATACTACGGAACAGATGTGGAGGAAGCCAAAGCTACAGATAACTATAAAACCTACGGTGTCCTCTATAACTGGTCGGCTGCAAAGACTGCCTGCCCCGAAGGATGGCATCTGCCGAGTGATGCAGAGTGGAATCAACTGGAAAATTATCTGATTGCCAACAAACACAACTATGATGGCACTACTTCAGGTAATAAATTAGCCATATCGGTGGCAAAAGCCAATAATTGGACCTCTTCCTCAAATGTTGGCACACCGGGCAATATCGATTATCCCGAATACAGAAACAAGTCGGGTTTCTCGGCCCTTCCAGGTGGCTTAATTTACTCCATAGAGCGCGGCAGCACGTTGGGCGGCCTCTTCAGCAGCGTTGGTGACAACGGCTATTGGTGGTCTTCTACGCGTACGTACAAATACACATTTTATTTTATCTGTATTCGCACCCTTTCCTACGATTCCGAAAGTTTTTCATCGTCAAGCATCGGCAGCGATTTCGGGCTCTCTGTGCGTTGTATCAAAGATTAAGAGCACACACTTGTCTTTGCGCTCTGTAACAGCCGCTGTAAACACGTCGGGTAGGCCGGGAAATTTCCAAACGCACCTGGGAAATGCCGCATCAGGTACTGGTGCTAGAAGAGGCCGCCGTCATCTATGTAACCCCCGGCACGCCATTGAGTTATTTGTATATCCAGATGCATATCCAGACAGGAGATCCTTATAGTCGCATTACGATCTGCCGATGCAGTATTTGCTTGAATATTAAAAGATAATTGTGATGAACCTGCAGCTCCCGAGGTCGTATTCAGGGTCAACCAATCACTGCCTGAGGTAGCCTCTGCAGTCCAGGCAAGATATGCCGTCACAGTTATTGAGTTAAAGGTTCCTCCTTCTGCCGGGATGGTCAGAGAGGTGCCGGAAAGTGACAAACTGGCCGGCGTTGTGAATGTGATCTGTGGTCCGTAAGCCGTTCCTGCTGCATTGACTGCATAAGCCCTTATATAATATGTGGTTATGGAAGCAAGTCCGGTCACCGTGCTTGTAAAAGTTCCTGTTCCAGAACCGTCTTGCGTACGGGTAGTCAGATTATCGGTCGGGCTGGCCGAGGTGCTCCAGCAAACGCCGCGGGCTGTTACTTCAGCTCCCCCGTCGGCAGTTACATTACCCCCGCAGGAGGCTGTCGTGATAGTGATATTAGTTACCGCAGCGGTACTGACTGTAGATATAACCGGATCGGGATTGTCCTGAGGTCCACAAGAATAGAAGACCATTAAAAAAATATAAGGAATTAACTTTTTCATCTCTGTTTGCATTAATTTTCCGCTGCTACACATTTTATCTCATAAACAATAGTTTGGGAGTGGTCGCTAAAAGTAAGAATCGCTTTGACCGTATGGTTGCCCTCGGTCAGTGTAATTACATCACCCGTGTTTTGTGGCTGGTTATCAAACAACCAGGTTACTGTATCCGGTCTTTCTACCCCTGACACATCAGGATCATCGTATAACCGGAATATAAAACTATCCCCGACCCTGTATGTACGACCTGTATAAGGCATCATGTGATAGCCAAGAGTAAAGAGTTGATTGTCCGGTCGTGTTACAACGGCCGATATCATGATGTTGCCAAATGCCGAATTTTCATACATTGATGCAAGACTCTGTCCAATATAAAAACCCATAGGAGCGTAAGGTTCGTCGTCGATAGCCAGTGGCCAACCGTAATCACTATCTATCACGTAATAACCAAATTTCATATCTTCTCCTCCCGGAATAATGAGTTCATAAGAAGTCAGATCCACCTGCATCATCGTTGCAAAAGATGGATTTGTCAATGCTTCCAATAACACCGTTTCATCTCCGCAAGTAATAAATATGCCCACTTCAGCAGCAGAAGTCCCAGATATCAGAAGTGAAATGGAATCTATTGTACTGCCTTCATAGGGAGCCAGCTCATGGGCCGAGAATCCCACGGCCCCGAATAGGGAGCCACCCGACGATCCATACCCGACACCAGTTCCGTTCCACGGACCGTGCTTCTTTAATACTCCTTCTCCCAGAGGAAATATTTTTAAATTGACAGTATACGTTCCAAACCAGGAAACGTCGACCTGAGCATAATCAGTCGCATAACCCTCTTTGGAGGCCACAATATGGTAGGTTCCCTCACGTGTTATGGTTTGAAAAACATACGCACCGTTCCCGTCTGTCATAACGGTAGCCACCTCTTCCCGGGAAATGCTTCTGGCCGAACTAAACAGGGATCCGGACTGGGTGACGGCTGTCTTTTGGACAGTGCCCGAGGCCGAAGATTCCTCAAAAGCTAAAGTAACTTCAGCTCCCGCAACAGGATTTCCATTAGAATCAGAAACTGTTCCGGTAATTACATAATATTCGTTGATACTGACTGTAAAACGGGCTGAACTGCCGTTATTTCTTATGTCAGTCAGGGTTATCCCTATGGGATTACCGGCCCAATCCACTGCGGCAGGAGATGAAGTATCTGTAAATGAACTGTTATTGCTGCTTCCGGGAAAAGGGACCTGGTCGTGTGAACCGATAGCGGATTCCGGATAGACGGCCTCTACCAGATCACAACACTGATGAGAAGCATATGAATTGATTCCAGCCCATGAACTCCATCGGTCTGCTGCCGAAATACCACCCACCATGTTATTTGACATATCAATATGATAGATCAACAATCCTGAATTTGGAATATAAGTATCCCAACCAGACAGCTGCCTGAATTCGTGCAGGAAAAACTCCCCATTGTTGGTGGTCAGCGAAATATAAGCATCATTGGTGTAAACAGGGTTAAGGCTATAGTTACCTGCCTCTGTTATTTCATCAACATCATCAGTCTTCCATGCTAATATTTCTCTTTCTATGATGGTTAGATAAGGAGGTGTCCTTCCATCGTTGTTATAATTTCCGCTGGACATCAGAGCAAAATATCCCAATCCACGGGCAGATCCATTAATTTCATAGTCTGTGTCGTAAAAATCGGGCAATCCTATAACGTGTCCGAATTCATGACAAAACGTTCCAATCCCCGCCATGGTGGTTCCCGAGTCCCCCCGAAATTCTGAGGTACATGCATAAGAAGCCGTGGTGACACCGTCTACTGAGACGCTCTGACTGTAAGTTGACCACGAATGTGGCCAGATGGTATTATCTCCGCCACCTTCGGCCTCGTTGTGTCCGGCAAAATACACAAATATGTTGTCCAGATATCCGTCCCCGTCGTTGTCGTATTGGGAAAAATCCACTCCTAAATTCCTATCTGCTAATCCAATGGCTTCTACGACCATTTCTCGTGCCCGTTCATAGATATTATTGCCTTCGTCATCATTGGCCCCGTAATAGGCAGCCGGTTGTGAAAGAGTGATGGGGCCAATCACATCGAATTGCGGATCGAATGTCCCCGAAGAATTTTCATAGAAATAATTCCAGGCAGATCCCGTTCCCCCGTTTGTGGAATACCCGTCCTGGTTGAGCAAGTTATAAAAATCGTTTTGTGCACCGGCCGAGGTAAAAGCCACGTCGCTGAAGGCAACCAAGAGGACAAGGAACTTTTTTTGCCCAATGGAAATGGATTGCGTGGAACTCTTAACGGCAGGGATAAGCCCCGGGGCAACGCGGGAAATGTCACTGCGGGCACTGAATATCTGTGCAAATTCCCGCCTTAAACGCTGTGCGTTTTCGCGTGCCACAGCGGGAGGTTTTACTGTTGAAATACTCTGTGGGAAAATTCCGGGTTGTACCCGTGTGGAGGTGGCCTGAACGGTTCCGCGGGCCGAGAACTCCGCAAAGTAATAAAACCCGTCGGGGCCCTGTTTGACTAAACGGTTCCCGCAGGTGGTCCAATTCAAAAATTCATCTCCGTGTTTTTGGATGGTGATGACCGATCCATCGGGTTGAGTAATCCGGATGGTTCCCGGGTAGGCTTTTACGGCATAAGCAGTTTGGGAAAAACCGACCAATAAGCTTAATAACAGAATATTAATGAGATATATCTTTTTCATGGCACTCTAATTGTAAACAAGGTAACTGGTCTGGTTTTCCTGATCGAAAAGGAGCAACATATTGCCTTCCTTACGGATAACCGTGACGTTTTTAGTTCCCACAGGAATGTTGTCTACCCCAAAAACAGAAATATTTATGGTAAATTCCATTCCCGGATTCGGGTCCAAAGGGATGGAACCAATGGTAACGACTTTCTTCTGCATAAAATTCTGGATCCGAAAATGGTAATACGTATCGTAAGACAGAATAGTCCACTGGTCTTCAAATTGCCTATAGCTTATGAGGGTGTCGCCAAGATGATATATCCCGTATGTCTGGTAATTTCCCGGATCTTCCCTGGTCTCTATAACAGTTTGTCCCGACAAGGCAGCCAGAGACAGGGTGACAGAATACCGGTGCCCTTCCTGCATGGTCTTTGCCGACAGTACCGTTGTTGTTGAGATGTGGCCTCCTGTCCCCAAAATAATTTGTATAGGATCACCGGCTTGTATGGCAGCATTTATAAACATCTTTACATGAATAACCTCTCCCGATGCCAGCAACGGAGGATTTTCCAACCGGACCATTACCCTGTCAGAAGCTTGTTCCGCAAATACGGGACTTGCCGAGGGAATTCCCAGGTCGACAGTAAAATCCCCGGCCAGTTTTCTGTCGGGGACATATAACGTTACCGATCCGAGTGTTTCGCCCACCAGAGCCGTCCCGCTTACATCAATGCTTATATCCAGCATGGTCATGATCTCCCGGAAGTGGATGCGGTAGCCTTCCTGGTCATTCACCGTGATGTGGGTACTGATTTTCCAATCGTATGGAGCAATCATGGGCACATTTTCGTCTTGTACCTGCTCATAATCCAGGAATCCGTGCACCTCGTGGTAATTGTCTCCCGCAGAGGCTGTGTACGGATAATAGGCTCCTTCAGGAATACCTGTTTGGGCTCCACTAAATACACCAAATGGAGTTCCTGCTCCTGAGGTGAGGGTTAAAGACACGTTGGACTGTCCGTTCCCATACACACCAATGGCATCGCCTTCCTCCCAAAGAGTAAGTAATCCGTCGGAGTCCAGGGTGGTACGGGTAGCAATTTCCTCCCCTGCCGGAAGGACACCCCCAATCTCCATGTTGTCTTTTTGAAGAACAGACAAACGCTTTTCTTCCTCCTGTTTACACCCCACGATCAACAGGATAACACATGCGGTAATAATGATTTTTTTCATAAATATAGAAAAACAAATAGATTTGGCATAACTGTGTACAACGCTTTCATCGTAGCCCAGGCACCGGGTCCCGGCGTAAACGGTAAAGTACCTCGTAGAACTCCACCAGATGCTGCCGAAACCAATGGCGCTGAAGCGGCCCATCCCGTCGCACTTGCCAAGGATTGAATAATTAAAGCTGTAAACATTGTTTGATAAAGTCATACTAATATAAACTTTAAATCTATTCCCTACAAACGATTCTTTTAGTTGGTCAATAAAACTTTGATTTCAGCCGGCAGGGCTTGATTCCGGGAATTTTAATGAGATGATCTAGCCTGCCTGGACGTTCATATTTTATCCTTTAAGCTGCTGATTAACGGGTGGGTAAACTCGAAGTGCCGCGTCTAGTTAAAAATACAAAATATGCCTGTTCCCCGTAAGGCTCCCCACAATCCCAATCCCACCTTCAACGTTGGATGGAATGCGGACGGGTTCCGCGTATATGTCGCTTGCAGAACAATTGAATATTTCAATGGCTTTCAAGTATTTGTAAAATGCTTCTGAAATCTGCTGTAATTCTATTACAACGTAAGGTACAACGTCTTCATCACTGGATTGTCGCTGCCGAATCTCCACAGTAAACTCATAGGAAGCCCCATCACAGATGGTATCGTCAAAAACATTGGAAAAGAAGACCGGCCATCCGTTATGTGACACAGATATATTCTTATCTTCAAATAGGATGTCAGTAGAGGAAAACAAATCATTTACGTAGATTCCTCCGAATTGTAGACTACGGACGAGTAGCCGATAATAGTTTTTTTCATCACCGGGGTCCATAAATTTTGCCGTAATACTCATGACTGTGTCACTTCCGGACCAATCATCGTCTGGAATTACTAATTTAGCTGAGACACGGAGTTAAGCATAAAAGTTTAATTTTGTGTAACATGAGAAAACAAAGAACACATTACGGCAAAGCATTCAAAGAGAATGCGGTCAAATTAAGTTTAGAG
>JAQVSH010000003.1:5759-30552 GCA_028700615.1 Bacteroidales bacterium | reverse complement strand
AAAGTGAATGTTCGTCTTTTCTCTGAAAACAACAAAATTTTTCTGATTATAGAAGATAACGGCATTGGTATTTCGCGTGAAAAAATCGATTCTGGAAAATCTATCGGATTAATCGGAATGCGGACACGTGCCCAGCAAGGCGGTGGCACCATAGAATTTAGTTCCTTAAAAGAAGGAGGCACCAGAATAATCACCCATATTCCATAAAATCGCCCATGCAAATTCTTATCGCTGATGATCATGCCATAGTTCGTGAAGGAGTTAAACAAATTGTAAAAACCCTTCCGGAAGTCACACTGATTGATGAAGCCAGTGATGGCGCAGAAACTTATTCTAAAATAGTCAACACACTCTACGATCTGGTCATTATGGATATCTCCATGCCGGGAATGAGCGGGCTGGAAATTCTTCAGAAAATTAAAGATAAAAACCTTCATACCCGGATTCTGATCTTAAGTTTTTATCCTCAGGAACAATATGCAGTCCGCGCTTTCAAGCTTGGAGCTTCCGGATATCTTTCCAAAGACAGTGCCTACGAAGAACTTACCAATGCTATCCGGAAAATTGCGTCCGGAGGAAAATATGTCAGTTCCTGCCTGGTAGAAAAAATATTGTTTTCTGACTCCAAAAATGAAAAAAAAGCCCCGCATGAATTACTTTCTGAAAGAGAGCTTCAGGTCATGCTGCTATTGGCCAGAGGAAGATCTGTCATGGAAATAGCCGGTGAAATATCTATTTCTGACAAAACGGTCAGCACCTACCGGACCCGCATCATGGAAAAAATGGACATGAAAAAGAATGCAGATCTGACGATGTACGCCATTAAAAACAATTTGATCGAATTATAATTACAAGCTTTCTCTAAATTTAGACATCGGCATTTTATCCATTCTGTTGACAAACAAATATTCAGCAGACTGATACAGAGAAATTGCCTCGTTACTCAGTGGACTCGGAATATTCACCGGAGTTGATTCAAAAGTATTCGGGTCATACTGAAAAACCTGTGGTTGAGTACGTGGATTCAGCACAATCAATTGATTTTGTTTCACATAACCCAATTGTTGATAAGTAGCAATAAATGCTCTTTCTTCTTCAGGTTTCATCGATAAAATATTTTTTCCAAAAAAAGTGGAGGCATATTTTACATGAAGTAAAGACAAAAGAGTAGGCAAAATATCTATCTGACTGCAAAGTTTATCAATTTTTTGAGGTTGAACCGATCCTGCATTATAGATTATAGCCGGAATCCGGTAACGATTGATAGGCAAATCGGTTTTTCCGGCACTGGATGCACAGTGATCCCCGACAATGACAAAAACCGTATTTTCAAACCATGGTTTAGAAGCCGCATTCCGGAAAAACTCCTGCAAAGCAAAATCAGAATAACGAACCCCGGCAGCCCGGGTCCCTTCTTTCAAATCCACCGCAACTTTAGGAAAAGTGTATGGACGATGGTTAGAAGTCGTTAAAATAAAGTTTAAAAAAATCTTTCCCGAGGCATAGGAAGCATCCGCTTCTTTGATGGCCCGGCGATAAACATCCTGATCACAGGTGCCCCACGCATTTTCAAAACTAATTTCTTCTTTGGACATTTTTTTCTTGTCCACAATTTTGAACCCGTTCCCTTCAAAAAAAGCATTCATATTATCAAAAAACCCATTACCCCCATATAAAAAAGTATTTTGATAGCCCAGATTACTAAAAACAGACCCTAATGAAAATAAAGAATCATTATCCGGACGACGGACAATACTTGTTCCGGGAGTTGGAGGAACGCTCAGGGTCAAAGCTTCCAAACCCCTGACCGTTCTGGTTCCTGTGGCAAATATTTTAGTGAAAAACAGAGATTTTTCCGACAGAGAATCTAAAAAAGGAGTGACTTTCCCCTGTGTGCTACCCAAATAACTCATAAACTCTCCGCTCAGACTCTCAATGGTAATGAACATAATATTCTTAGGAACAAAAATTGAATCGGGCTGATAAGAATACTGAAGATCTGTACTGTCGCTCTCATAAAATCTACCTTCTCCCTGCAACAGTTTTCTGGTATCGGACAAAGCCAGGTGTGGATTCTTCACCGGATAGAAAGCATTGTAATCCAACTGATTGTTCTTATAAGCCTCAAAAATAGAATAGATACCATTCTTTGCCAGTTCATTGTTATAGGAATCCTCGCTGATTTTAGACAAAGACTGGGTTACAAACAATAAATCAAAAACCGGAATCAGCAGAAATCCTGTTCCAATCATAAAACGTCTTTTGAAAGGTATGGTATCGGATACCGATTTATTGACAATTTTAGATTTTAAAAGAACCCATAGGGTCAGAGTACTCAGTGTCAGAATCATCAAAACAAGAAGAGGGATCGGATAAGATTGAAGAATATTTCCAATCACCTCGGTAGTATAAATCAGATAATCTACTGCAATAAAATTAAACCGGACATTAAACTCATCCCAAAAGAAATACTCTGAAAAAGAAGAAAAAATAAGAATCAAAGAACCCAACGTGTAGGACAAATAGGTTAAAATCTCATACACCCTTGTATTGGCAAGTTTAGAGGGAACAAAAACGATGGCCGCCAGATACCCCAGGGTAAAATAAGATGCGGCAACCGTATCAAAAAACATACCCACAAAAAATACTTTAAACAATTCCCAGGGGTATGCAGAAACCTCATCAAAAGAAAAAATCAGTAATATCACCCTGACCCCAAAGGACAACGCCAGAAAAAACATATAAAAGGCAGCCAATGCCCCAAAACGGGAATTAAAGATATTTTTGCAAAAAGAGCGAAATGGGATAGTCATCAATCAAAGTGTTAACGAACAGAACGTAAATTAAGTGCGGCAAAAATATGCTGATTTTATCATTATCAAATTATTTGTGATAAAAATTCAGAAATATGATTTTCAAATAATGAAATAATCTTAATTTTGCTCTAATGGCAAGGTTTTCGATACATATGAAGAGGGGGTTGGACAGGCTGTTATTGGTGGTTTTTCTCCACTACCTGATTGGTATTACCTGTTTCATCCATTCCCATGCAGTCGAAAACAGATTTATTACACACTCTCATTACCCGTTTTCTTCACAGGGAATTCCCCTAAAAACTCACTCTTCTCAAGATATTTCTCTTCTTTCTGCACTTTCGGGATTTCTTTCTGAAGCAGCAGGAAAAACCACTCCGGATATACATGCAGACTGGTTTGAAACCGGAACCTTATATATATCCACTGATTTTTACAAAAAATCCACCTGTGAAAACACTTATTTTCTTCGTGGACCTCCTTCCTTTATATAGTTTTCGGTAACTTCTTTTTGAACAGGATATTCATATTCTGTCCCGAAGGCATAATGCAATCATCTTTTCATAGATACACCTTTTGTAAATAACTGAGTTATTTATTGTTTAATTTTTAATTCATTATGATGAAACGATTAAGCTTTCTCATTCTGTGTTGTTTTTATATAGCCTCCTGTGAAAATCCCAATAGCACCGAACCCGTTAATACTCCATCCGGAAGACATCAGAAAATGAGACTTCGCTTTGGAAATCCGGCGGCGCATGGAAATGGCAGAATCCAGTCCGAAAAAGAAAAAGAAGTAAGGCCGGATACTTTTGTATTGGCCGATTATCCCACGGCCACACCCTATATTCAATGGCTGACAGTGGCCGAAATACCCCACAACTCATTGTTAAGTACTACCGGAACGGTAAAAGCCAATCCCGGTAAAATAGCTGAAATTGCATCTCCCTTTGAAGGAAGGATCACAAAATCTTACGTTCAGGTAGGGCAAACCGTAAAAGCCGGATCTCCGGTTTTTCAACTTCATTCTCCGGAGTATTTGGAGACAGGAAGATCTTTTATAAACGCCAAAAATGTTAAAGCCACAGCCGAAAGACAATGGTTGCGTCAGAAAGATCTTTTTGAACACGGTGTCGGAGTTAAAAAAGAAGTCGAAGCATCTGAATTAGAGTATGAAAATGCCCGGATTGACTATTTCAATGCAGCCGCAGCCCTGAAAGTTTTCGGCGTAGATACGACGGCATTTTCTGTGGGTGATCCTCTGATTGTAAGAACACCCGTTTCCGGAGTGGTCTTATCCAATCAGATTGTGGTAGGACAATACTTAAAACCGGATGCTCCTCCGGTTGCAGTCGTGGCTGATCTGAGTAAGGTATGGGTGGTTGCAAGAATTAAAGAAATACAATTGAGTAAATTCAACCGGGAATCCGTTGTAGAAATCACATCCGATGCCTATCCTAAAAAAATCTTCCGTGGAGAAATTGAATATATAAGCGATATTCTGGATGAAGAAACCCGCTCCCTGCAGGTGATTATCACCTGTGATAATCCCGGAATATTACTCAAACAAGGATTGTTTGTCTCAGTAAATTTCATTGATAACAATGATAAGGCCCTTGTAATCCCGCCGGATGCATTGATTCAGGATGCAGATGAATCCTGCGTATTGGTAAAATTAGATGATGCCAGAGTGGTTAAACGCAGAATCAAAGTGTATACCGATGTCAATGGCATTATTGAAGTAGAAGAAGGACTCCGTCCTGGAGAAACCATTATGAGTGAAGGAAATATTTATTTTACCAAGAAGTAGCTATGAACGATTTTATTACTCAAATACTGCAAAAAAGGCTACTCATTGCCTCAGCATTTCTGTTGGCGGCTGTTCTGGGCGTATATTCCTGGCAACAACTCCCTGTAGATGCCTATCCTGACATTGCGGACGTCACCGTCCAGGTAGTGACACAAATTCCCGGTATGGCAGCCGAAGAAATGGAACAACAAATTTCCATCCCTCTGGAACGGGAACTCAACGGCATTCCCGGCCTTCATTTAATGCGTAGCAAAAGTAATTTCGGCATCTCTAATGTCACGCTTGTATTTGAAGACGGAGTAGATGATTACTGGGCCCGCCAGAGAGTACAGGAAAAGATCAACGATATTGAGCTCCCTTTTGGGGCTCAGCCGGGATTGAACCCGCTCACCTCTCCTACCGGAGAAATTCTCCGGTATGTAATGCAAAGTGAAACATACTCTCTCAGAGAACTGACCGATATCCATAAATGGATTGTAATTCCAAGATTAAAACAAATTTCAGGAGTAGCAGACGTTAGTAATTTCGGAGGAATCACCACTCAGTTTCAAATAGAAATCGATCCGGCCAAACTGGAAAAATACAATCTTTCCCTGAGCGATGTAACCGAGAAAATAGGCAAAAACAATAGTAATTCAGGGGGAAGCACCTTGCCCAGAGGAGACATGAGCTATATTATCAGGGGTATCGGGCTGGTGTCCGACCTTCAGGATCTTGGAAAAGTCGTGGTAAAAACAGATCAGGGCATGCCTGTCTATATTAATGATCTGGGAACTCTGAAATACGGTAGTCTGGAAAGAAAAGGCATCTTCAGTTATGCAGACCATGATCAGGACCTTGAAGACGGTGTAGAAGGCATTGTCCAGATGCTTCGGCATCAGAATCCTTCCGATGTTTTGAAAGGGCTTCATGCAGCCATTGACGATCTGAATCAGAATATTCTGCCGGAAGGAGTCAATATTCATATATTTCTGGACCGGACTAATCTGGTAGACAATACTCTGAACACAGTAGCACACACCATCTCTTTCGGAATTTTACTGGTTATCTCCATTCTGATCATCTTTCTGGGGAATTTCCGGAGCGCTTTACTGGTAGCTATCACTATTCCGATGTCTCTGCTAATCACTTTCATTCTGATGCATCTGACAAATATTCCCGCTAATCTTCTGTCTATTGGGTCTATTGACTTTGGCATCATTGTGGACGGATCCATTGTCATGATGGAAAGCATTCTTAAAAAACGGGAAAGCAATCCTCAGGACGAGCTCTCAAAGAAAGATGTGGTCAAACGGGTACTTATGGTAGCTAAGCCGGTAATTTTTTCTACTCTGATCATCATTACGGCTTATATGCCTTTGTTTGCTTTTGAAAGAATCGAAAGAAAGCTCTTTACCCCGATGGCTTTCACCGTCGGATATGCATTAATCGGAGCATTGCTTACTGCCATGTTGCTGATGCCGGGACTGGCCTATTGGATGTACCGGAAACCGAGAGTTATTAAACCTAATAAGCTATTAGAAAAACTCACCGTTTTTTATCATCGGAGCACGCAGCGGATCATCCATCAGCAAAAGAGGCTCTATATGGTACTGGCCAGTGTATTTCTGATTACCGTTTTCCTTTCGGTTCGTGTGGGAAAAGACTTCTTACCTGCTCTTGACGAAGGATCTATATGGCTTCAGGTACAACTTCCATCCGGAATTTCTATGCATAAAGCCAAAGAGATGTCGGATGTCTTGCGATCACGATTACTGCAACATGATGAGGTAACGTATGTCGCTATGCAGACCGGAAGGGATGACGAAGGAGCAGAATCTTTCTCATTTTCCCATATCGAGGCCTGCATAGGCTTAAAACCTTATGATGAATGGCCGGGAGGGAAACGAAAAGCCGATTTAATTGCTGAGATGGAACAAGACTTCTCTGATCTTCCCGGATATGCCATGGGATTCTCCCAGCCCATTATCGATATGGTCATGGATCAGATTGCCGGAGCCCACGGAGACCTGGCAATTAAAGTGATCGGGGAAGATTTTCTGGAAACCAGAAGAGTGGCGGAAGAAGTCACTTCTGTCATCAAAACAGTACAGGGGGCTTCCGATGTAAACATCATTCAGGATGCTCCGATTCCTCAGTTGCAGATTCACGCCAACCGGAATAAAATTGCTCAGTATGGTCTGAATGTAGAGGATGTCAATGAATTAATTGAAGTAGCGGTTGGAGGAAAAGCCATCTCACAGATTTACATTGAAAATCGATCATATGATGTAATCTGCCGCTATGCTGAGGAGACCAGAGACACTCCGGAAAAAATTGGGAATCTGCTCTTAAGATCACAATCGGGGAGCCTGATTCCTCTGGCACAGGTAACAAATATACAGCCTAATACCGGAGCCAGTCTCATTACGCGGGAAAACAACAAGCGAAACACAACCATCCGGGTGAATGTCAGAGACCGGGACATCACTTCTTTTATCGGAGAAGCGAGAGCCTCCATCGCCCGGGAAGTTCAGTTTAATCCGGACGAAGTGTCTATTAGTTGGGGAGGTCAATTTGAAAATCAAATGAGGGCATACAGCCATCTGGCAGTCATTGTCCCCCTGGCTCTGTTGCTGATGTTCCTGCTTCTTTATTTTGCCTTTGGAAATCTCCGGCAAGCGCTTCTCCTGATCCTGATGTTGCCTTTAGCTCTTTTTGGAGGAATGCTGGCCTTAAATATCCGGGGTATGAATTTTGACGTATCCTCGGCAGTAGGCTTTATTGCTCTGTTTGGGGTCTTTATCCAGAACGGCGTCATTATGATCAGTCATATCAATCAACTTAGAAAAGAAGGTTTTTCTCTTGAAAAAGCGGTGACTGAAGGGAGTAAACACAGGCTTCGCCCGGTATTGATGACAGCATCTGTGGCTACTTTCGGGCTTCTGCCAGCCTCTCTCTCCACGAACATCGGATCAGATGTGCAAAGACCATTGGCTACGGTCATTGTCTATGGACTTTTGTTTGGAACCCTGCTGACTCTTTATGTGCTTCCATCTATCTATTATAAAATGGAAAAGCGAAGAATCACCCGGCATCCTGAATACGTTTCCGAAGAAGTTTCTGATAAATCCTGAAAAAACTCATCTATGAATACCTATAAATATTTAATACTGATACCCCTGTTCACGGTCTGTTTCTCTGCATCGGCAGAGAAACCGCAGGACAGTCTCCGGACAGAGAGCTACAGCGCCTATATTGAGAAAGTCAAATCGGCCAATTTGGGCTTAATGGCTCTCCGATACAATCTGGACATTGCCGGCGCCGAAGTACAGGCGTCTAAAATTCTCCCGGATCCCGAGCTGAATATTACGTATTTTGATAACAACGAAGCGAATATGCAATTGGGATATGGAGCTGAAACCGAATTAAGCTATACCCTCGAACTGGGAGGAAAACGAAAAGCCAGAATCCAATTAGCGCAAAGCGCTCTGACTTCTCAGGAACTCATGTTTGCCTATCAGTTCAAACAACTCCTTGCCGATGCGACCCTATCCTATCTTCAGACAATCCGGGATAAAGCCCTGTTGGAAAATGCTAAAGACTCCTACCTCAGAATGTTGCACATCGCCAAAGCAGACAGTATCCGTTTTTCTAAAGGAGCTTTAAGCGAAACCGATTTCCGGCAATCCAGGCTTGAGGCAAACTCACTTCAAAATAATGTCTATCAAGCCAGTGCCGATATTGAAAAAAGTCTTTCGGCACTGCTTATGTTTAAAGGAATGTCCCAGCAGGAAGAAAGGCCGCTACCCGCCGGAGATCTGAGCAGGTTTGTCAGAGAATACCATCCCGACAGCCTGATGGCGACAGCCAAACTCTATCGGGAAGATCTCAGGCTGGCGAAACAGAATATTCATTTTAACGAAAAAAACTATCGTTTGGTTAAAGCCAACCGGAGAATGGATGTAAACATTGCGGTAGGTGGTAATTTTAATTCCGAAGTCACTAATCCGATTTCACCTGTACAGGCATTTAATGGGATGTCCGCCGGAATAACAGTTCCTCTGAAATTTTCTAATTTCAATAAAGGAGACCTGAAAGCGGCTCAATTCTCAATAGATCAATCCAAAGTATCTTTGCTGGAAGTAGAAAGGCAAATAGAAACAGAAGTAAAACAAAATTACGCCGAATATCTCTCGGCCTGCAGGAAAGTACAGCAATATACCCTGAATATGCTGGAAGAAGCCGAAACTGTTCTCAATGGAAAGATCTACGCCTATGAAAGGGGTGAAACAGGACTCATAGAGGTATTAAATGCACATAGGACGTACAACAAAATTCAATGTGTCTACATCGAAGAACTGTATCACCGGGCCATGTCTCTGGTTGAACTGGAACGCTCCTGTGGCATTTGGGACATTGCCTTTTAAACCCGAAACAGAGTCCGCCGTTCCGGCGGACTCTATTTTACTTCTCCAAGACCCTGACGGATAATTTCCGGTTCATCTCCGGTACAGTCAATGACCGTTGATGCAATATTTTTACCAAAACCCCCGTCAATGACCAGATCCACCAAGTTCCCATATCTCTCATGAATCAGTTCGGGATCCGTAGTGTATTCGATGACTTCATCATCATCTTTTACAGAAGTATTAATCAGGGCAGAGCCCAGCTCCTTTATAATCTCCACAATAATAGGATTGTCAGGGACTCTTATTCCGACCGTTCTGCGTTTTCCATGCAATAATTTAGGAACTTCTCCTCCCGCAGGAAGGATAAAAGTAAACGGCCCCGGAAGATTTTGTTTCATCAGGCGAAAAACCGGATTAGGAATCGGACGGGTATATGCGGATAAGCGGCTCAGGTCATTGCATAAAATAGAAAAGTCTGCCTTTTCCGGCTTTAGATTTTTCAGTCTGGCAAGCCTCTCAATACTTTTGGTTTGTCTGATATCACACCCTATCCCATAAACCGAATCCGTCGGATAAATGACAATGCCTCCGTGAAGTAAAACGTCTGCAACTTCCGCAATGGCCTTCGGATTGGGATTTTCGGGATAAATCTTCAGCAACATCTCAGGGAATATTTAATAATTTATGCAATTGTACGCTCAATTTCCACTGAGGATGTTCTTTTACATATTTCAATACCTGATCCGTATTTTTCATCGAACATGGCTGCAAATACCGCTCACCTGCCACAAAATGATCCCAAGGGGATAAATCCTGCCCCTGAAACACAATTTTCAATTCCTCGGCCTCTGTGAGGATACAACGTTCTTTAGGACTACACGTAACCCAGTCAATGTTAGAAGGAAGAGGCTGTGTACCATTGGTCTCAATCTGAACAAACCACCCGGACTGTTTCCACATAGACACAAAACGTTCATCAACCTGCAATCCCGGTTCACCCCCGGTCAGTACAACATGTCTTGAAGGATAGCGGGAAGCCAGCTCCAAAATGGTTTTGTCTGCCATGATTTCGGCTTCCTCATGAAGGGTGTCGCAAAAATCACAACGAAGATTACAACCTGAAAATCTTATAAAAACCGCAGGAGTACCGGTAAAATGACCTTCTCCCTGTATGGAGTAAAAAATTTCATTAATCCTTTTCATACACCGCAATATTTCCCTCAGATTCCTGTACTATCACTTTAAAGCATAGCGGAATCTGATCAAAAACCCATTTGGCAATGTTTTCAGCAGTGGGATTGGAAGGTATAATATCATTTAAAAAAGAATGATCCAACACTCCGTGAACTTTTTGTTTAATCTCGGAAAAATCAATCACCATCCCGTTTTTGTTTAGCACTTCGGATCTGCAAAAAACAGTAATGATCCAGTTGTGTCCATGCAGACGATTGCAGGGACTGGGATAATCGGTCTCTATCCTGTGAGAAGCAGAAATTTCTATTCTTTTTGAAACTGTGTACATGATTTTAGTTTAAAAAAACGTACAGATACAGGACTAACTCTGATGGACATGAACATCCAGCTGGGGAAATGGAAGCGAAAGCCCTTTTTCAGGAAAAATCCGGTATACTTTTTCATTCAATGAGTAAAAAACCTCCCAGTAATCGGGAGATTGTACCCAGACTCTGGCAATAATATCCACTGAACTTTGTCCTAAATTACCCAGATAAATGACCGGAAGTTCAGGTTCTTTCAGGATACGGCTGTCTGCCTGGATTAAATCCATAAGTACGGCTTTGGCTTTTTCATAATCATTCCCGTATGCAATGGAAAAAGTCCAGTCAACCCTCCGGTGCTCCTGTTGTGAATAATTAACAATCGTACCAGATAATAAAAGGCCGTTCGGAACAATAACACTTCTGTTATCCCCGGTAGTAATCACGGTATTGGTGATTTGAATGGCTTTTACAATCCCCTTGTAATTCTGCACTTCAATCTGATCCCCCACCTTATATGGTTTGAGCAAAAGAATAAGCACTCCGTTGGCAAAGTTCTGAAGCGTTCCGCTCAGGGCCATACCGATGGCAATACCTGCCGAAGCAAACAACGCCACAAACGAAGACATTTCAACCCCGAGAACGCCAATGATCGCAACGATCAGGATAAAATTCAGCCCTATGCCGATCAGGCTCTGTAAAAATGTCCGCAAAGACATCTCCACATCCTGCCGGATCATAAGTCTCCGGAATGTCTTTTTAATCAACCGGATGATCCAGGATCCCACGGCGTAAATCAAAGCGGCAAGAAGAATTCTTGAGACAAATTCCACGCCCAGAGAAGTTCCTTTGGAAATCAAGGCTTCCAGACTCAAATCCGCCAGATTCATTTTTTCAATCACAGCAGCTTTCTCAGCCACCAATGAATTAGACAACAATACATCCGTAAACAAAGAGAACATATAGAGTGTATTTGAAAAAGCCATAAGTACTTCGGCAAAGGTATGATATTACCTGCAATTTTTATGAATCTAATATGTCCGGTTTTTTACTAAAAAGCAGGCTCATGGCATATCCTTTTCAAACATAATGCGTAAATTTGTGGAATGTAAAGAATTCTGACTATAAAATCATATCTCTATACCAAAACCTAAAATTGTTTCTATGGATAAAAAAATCGTTACCTTCGGAGAAATTATGTTGAGACTTGCAACTCCGGGATTTGAACGCTTTGGACAAACCACCTTCCTGAATTCGACCTTTGGAGGAGGAGAAGCCAATGTGGCCGTTTCGCTTGCAAACTATGGGATGAAAACCGAATTTGTAACGCGTATACCCAAAAATGATATTTCGGAATGGTGTCTGAAAGAATTACACAAATACAGTGTAGGCACTCAGTACATTTTGAGAGGAGGGGAACGCCTGGGTATTTATTTTCTTGAAACCGGCGCTGTAGCCAGACCCAGCAAGGTGGTTTACGACAGAAGTCATTCTTCAATTTCCGAAATCCAGCCCGGAATGATCGACTGGAAAACCGTTCTGAAAGATGCCGGCTGGTTTCATTTTACCGGTATTACGCCAGCTCTTTCACAAAGCGCTGCAGATGCCTGCCTCGAAGCCGTTCAGGCATGTAACGCAATGGGAGTAAAAGTATCCTGCGACCTGAATTTCCGCAAAAAACTCTGGAATTACGGGAAAAAAGCAGGAGAAGTAATGGAAGCCCTTGTAGCCTGCTGCGATATTATTCTTTGCAATGAAGAAGATGCAGAAAAAGTATTCGGGATCAAACCCGAAGGTTTCTCGGCCGAACATACCGGAGGAGAAGTCAATGCGGCTGAATTTGAATCGGTTTGCAGCCAGTTGATGAAAAAATTCCCCAGAGCCCAAAAAGTCATTATCACGCTAAGAGGTTCGATTTCCGCCAATCACAATACCTGGTCGGGAGTTCTTTATGACGGGAAAAAGCTTTTCACAGCCCCCACCTACAACATTACCCACATTGTTGACCGGGTCGGAGGAGGAGACTCTTTCATGGGCGGACTGATATACGGATTACTGAACTATACAGGGGATGATCAGAAAGCCCTGAATTTTGCAGTAGCCGCTTCCTGCCTGAAACATACCATTACCGGAGATTTTAATATGGTTACCGTATCCGAAGTAGAAACACTGATGGGCGGTGATGGTTCCGGACGCGTTTCAAGATAATTTAATACATGCTAAAAAATAAGAGATGGCTCGTTTTACAAGAATACAAGTAGCCCTTAAAATGGCTGAAACCGGCTTAGTTCCGGTATTTTACAACAAAGATGCAGAAATATGCAAGAAAGCTCTGAAAGCTTGCTATGATGGGGGAATCCGGGTGTTTGAATTTACTAATCGGGGAGATTTTGCCCACGAGGTATTTCGTGAATTGAACCAATGGGCGGCTAAAAACTGTCCTGATATGATTATGGGCGTAGGATCTGTTGTGGATGCCGGCACCTGTTCCCTATATATTCAACTGGGAGCTAACTTTATCGTATCACCCCTGCTGAATGCCGACATGGCCAAGGTTTGTAACCGGCGTAAAATTGCCTGGTCACCTGGTTGCGGATCATTAACCGAGATTTCACAGGCAGAAGAACTGGGCGCTGAAATCGTGAAAGTTTTCCCCGGAAGTTGTGTAGGAGGCCCTGCCTTTGTTAAAAACATCAAGGGTCCCTGCCCTTGGAGCAGTATTATGCCCACCGGCGGAGTAGATTCTTCCGAAGAAAATCTGACCGCCTGGTTTAAGGCCGGAGTCACCTGTGTAGGAATGGGCTCGAATCTGTTTCCCAAAGAAGCCACTGAAGGAAACAACTGGCAATTGGTAACAGATCTTTGTAAAAATGCACTGAGTCTGATTCAAAAGATCCGGGCAAAATAATTTCGGATCAAATCTATTCATAAAAAAAGCGGGATTCCCTCTGGTTATCCCGCTTTTTTATTGGTCTGGCCCTACTAAGAATCCCCTGATTTAACCCCTATATTTTCAAAGGTTTGTTCCAAAGCATCATGGTCATCGGTGATAATTAACAACTTATCATGTTCCATTAAAGCAGTCTTACCGGTAGGCACAAAAAATTTATCATTTCGTTTAACCATGACCACCAGGGTTTTATCCGGAAATGGGATATTCATCAAATATTTTCCATGTTTTAGAACTTCTTCTGTAATCTCAATCTCGGTAGTAACCGATTTGATTTCATCCGAAAACTCCATATCAAAATCCTCCAGCTTTTTAAATCCACGGGGTTTTGCAGAAAGACGAAGCTGTTTAGCCACTCTGGTCAGGGTTGTACCTTGTACAACCAGAGAAACCAGGGTACAAAAAAACACAATATTAAAAACCAATCTTGCATGAGGAATATTAGCGGCCAAAGGAATAATCGCAAAAATAATCGGTACTGCCCCTCTCAGTCCCACCCAGGAAATAAAAATTTTATCACGCAAATGTTTCCTGCGAAACGGGATCATACAGATCAATACACTCAGGGGACGCGCAACCAAAATCATCAGAAAGCTAATCATTAATCCCGGAATAATGATTGGAATCAGTTCGTGAGGATTTACAAGCAACCCCAGGGTAAGGAACATCAGTAACTGACTCAGCCAGGCCATTCCGTCAAAAAACTTAACAGATGACCGTTTATGAACAAACTGAGCATTTCCGATCACCAGACCTCCAATGTAAACGGCCAGATATCCGTTGCCTTTTATGAAATAAGTAAACGAAAAAATAAAGAAACAAAAAGTAACGAGTAAAATCGGATACAACGAGTCATTATCCACCTTCAATCTGTTAATCAGGTGTATGGCCAATTTTCCAAGCAAATATCCTGCGATCCCGCCAATGATAAGCTGAAGCAGAATATTTCCCGCAGCCAGCCAGTAATTGGGTGCAGAATCAGCCGTAATTATGTTCATCAACGTGATAATAAGCACATAGGCAACAGGATCATTACTACCGCTCTCAAACTCAAGCAAGTGGCGAAGATTATATTTCAGATGCAATCCTTTGGAACGAAGTATGGAAAAAACAGAAGCTGAATCTGTAGAAGACATGGTCGCTGCAAGCAGAAAAGAAGTAAGCAATCCGACCCCTGCTGTTTCATAGGTCATTCCTAATACCCACCAGACAATAATCCCTGTAAATAAGGTGGTCAACAATACTCCCAGAGTGGCTAAGGAAATCCCCTGAGCGATAACCGGACGAATTTCCGTAATTTTCGTATCCAATCCCCCTGAAAAAAGAATAAAACAAAGTGCAATGGTTCCTATGGTATGCGCAGCCTGAAGATTTTCAAACCGGATACCCAATCCGTCACTGCCGCATAACATTCCCACTAATAAAAACAGCAGCAAAACAGGAACTCCAAACTTGTAACCTGCCTTACTGGCCAAAATACTCAGAAAAAAAAGAAGAGAGACGCCCAGTAAGACCAATTCGACATTTATTTCCATTACCAAGAGGATCTGATTTGATAGATTATTGCAGGTTACTAATCAGAAAGTTTCATTCTATTGCAGTTTGATCACAGAATAGGTCCGCCCCGGAACAATGACCGATATATTTTTACCCGACTTATTTAATTTAAGTTCTTTGCCAGCCAACAAGAGTGTTTTTTTGAAATCCACATTCAATTCAAATTCCGCACTCACTTCTTTGCCCGAAGGATTCATGACCACTACTATCACATCCTTGTCTTTAGCTCTGGCATAAACAAAAGGATACGTATTTTCCTTTGCATATAAGGGAATAAACTCCGCATAATTTGCAAGGGCCGGTTCAGTATGTTTAAGCCGGATCAGCTGACGGGTTCTATTTAACAAAGAATTGGGATCCTTTTCCTGTGCTGTCACATTGGGAGCATCCTGAGCAGGATCAACCGGCAGATATAACTTATCTTCCGAAGCATATGAAAAACCAAGGTTCTTACCTCCTGTCCACTGCATAGGAGTCCGAGCCCCATTTCTGGGTTTGTAAGCGCCTTCAACCTGAGGCCAGGTTTCAGGCAACTGACGCATTCCGATTTCATTGCCATAATAGAGGAATGTAACCCCCGGCATGGTTATTCCAAAGGCATAAATCATTTCAAGATCCTCAGCGGTACGTTGATTACCTAAACGGGCATTGTCATGATTGCCCAGAGGAAGACAGATATACCCTTTGCCAACCGTCGGAAGATATTGCTCCATGTATTTTTCAAGAAAATGAGTAATATTTCCTTTCCCTTCCACATCAAAATAACTATACCCTTCAGAAACGCCATTCAGAATACGCCAGCCTTCTTTCTGAAAAAGATCATTATAGCCGTCAAACCAATGGAAAAAATCTGCATGGAAACAACCATCCAGTGCAGTAACCGGAGACGACCATTCTGAGACAATAAAAGCCTGGGGAAATTCTTCTTTCAACATAGCCCGGACTTCTCTCCAAAAAGATTTTGTAGCATCTTCCTGCGTGGTAAAAAACTGCTCATTCCCGGTAGTTCTGTCGGTTTTGGCCAGTGAACCCGCCATATCCGCCCGAAAACCGTCAGCACCCAGGCTCATCCAGTAACGAACTACGTTTTTCATTTCTTCACGCATAGACAACACATCAGGATGATCTACGCCAAGTTCCCATTTTTGCTTGGGATCCGGATTGGAAAACCCATAATTCAGAGCCGGTTGTGAATAGAAAAAATTACGCATGTATTGTCCGTTCCTTGTGCCCATTCCTTTTACAAAAGAATCCGAAAAAGACCTTGGAGGATTGTTCCAGATATTATCCGTCCAGATATACCAGTTGGTATATTTATTTTCTTTCTGCTGAGCGGAAGCCTTGAACCAGGGATGTTCCATGGAAGTATAACTGGCCACAAAATCAAAAAGAATTTTCAGGCCTCTTTTATGAGCCTCTTCGAAAAGCTGTTTTGCATCCTCGTTGGTTCCATATCGGGGAGCCACCTTATAATAGTCTGAAATATCATATCCCGCATCATTAAAAGGAGACTCAAAAAAAGGATTAATCCAAACACCATCCACTCCCAAACTTTTAATATAATCCAGCTTCTGAATGATCCCCTGAAGATCCCCTATCCCATCGTTATCGGAATCGTAAAAAGTCTGAGGATAAATTTGGTAAAACACCGCATTATTAACCCATTCAGGAGATTCCGGGATAACATATTTACCCGTGATCTGATTTGAAATCTGAACAGGTTCTTTGAGTTTTTGAGACTGTCCCTGCACCGGACAAACGGCAAACAGGATCAATGTCAACATCAACATGATTTTAGAAAACATAGTGTTTTGCATACATAAAAAGTGTTAGTGATTAGATAATTCTGTTACTTGTTAAGAAAAACTTATAACAACCCCCGTCGTTTCAGTAATGCTTCAATGTTTGGTTCATGACCCCGGAAATTCTTGTACAAGGTCATGGGTTCATCCGACCCGCCTTTCTCCAGAATATTTTTACGGAAAGAAGCGGCCGTTTCCTGATCAAAAATTCCTTTCTCTGTAAAAGCCTCAAATGCATCAGCATCCAGAGTTTCGGACCATAAATAGCTGTAATACCTTGCAGAATACCCACCCCCAAAAATGTGTTTAAAATAAGTACTATGATAACGTGGCGGAATCTGGCGGATCAGCCCCAACTGAGATAAAACATTGCCTTCAAAAGCACGCACATCAGTAATGGCAGAATCTTGTACCGTACGGATATGATAATATTGATCCAGAATGGAGGCAGCTGTTAATTCGGTAGTCATAAAACCCTGATTAAACTTACGGCTGTCGGCAATCTTCTGAACCAATTCATCCGGAATCAATGCTCCGGTCTGATAATGTTTTGCATACAATTTCAATACCTCAGGATGCATACACCAGTTCTCCATAATTTGTGAAGGCAGCTCGACAAAATCAGTAGGCACACTGGTTCCTGACAGGGACATATACCGATTGTCAGAAAGCAATCCGTGAAGACCGTGGCCGAACTCATGAAACAGGGTACTCACTTCATCAATATTCAATAATGCAGGTTCGGAACCTGAAGGTTTAGTGAAATTCAACACAAGAGAAACCACCGGAGTAATATATTCACCTTCAGCTGAAATATGCTGTGTTCTGTATTCCGTCATCCAGGCCCCCTGCCCTTTGGTAGGACGCGGGAAAAAGTCAAAATAAATCACGCCGAGATGTTCTCCGTTCGCTTCGGTCACTTCATAAGGAACGGCATCAGGATGACAGAGAGGGATACTGTCAATGGGTTTAAATTCCAGTCCGTATAAACGGTTGGCCACCGTAAAAACTCCCTGCAATACATCTTCCAGCTGAAAATAAGGACGAATCATGTTTTCATCCAGATTATATTTATCAAGACGGACCTTCTCGGCATAATAACTCCAATCCCAGGATTCGGGTTCACCTTCCACTCCGTCTTTATTCATCCGGATCTTGATATCCGCCAGTTCCTTTTTGGCCACAGACAATGCAGGCACCCAGATTTGCTGTAAAAGGTTCATCGCCGCCTCCGGAGTTTTAGCCATATTTTCATCCAGAATATATGCGGCAAAATTGGGGTAACCCAACAGCGCAGCTTTTTCGGCACGCAAAGAAGTCTGTTCGGACACTATCTGTTTGTTGTCGTTTTCATTGTCCCGGTCACCTCTCTTCAAATAAGCTGTATACACCTTTTCCCTCAAATCTCTGCGGGAAGACATTTGCAGGAACGGCCAGATACTAGGAGAATCCAGCGTAACAATCCATTTTCCTTCCAGTCCTTTTCCCTTCGCTTCTTCTGCCATAGATGTAATAAAAGACTCAGACAATCCGGCTAAATCCTCCTTATTATCAATCACCAACATAAAATCATTGGTTTCGGAACGGACATTATTTTCAAATTTCAGAGACAACTGAGACAAACGTTCATTGATTTCTTTCATCCGGGTTTGATCTGCTGCTGAAAGATTAGCACCGCTTCTGACAAAACTTTTATAAGTTTCCTCCAACAAACGGGACTGAACCGTATTCAGATTCAGCGAATCTCTCTGATCATACACTGATTTCACCCTCTGGAACAAAGCCTGATTCATCATCATGGCATCACTGAACTGAGACATCTTCTGATACATAATCTGCGACAGTTCATTCATTTCATCGGTTCCATCAATTTCGACGGCATTGGCAAATACATACCACACTTTATTGACAATGGCTCCACTGTACTCGAGGGCTTCAATCGTATTCTCAAAAGAAGGAGACTCTTCATTGTGAATGATGGCCTCTATTTCTTCATTCTGAGCAACAATCCCTGCCTCAAAAGCAGGTAAATAATGCTCCATTTTAATCTGTTCAAAAGGAGGAACTCCAAACGGAGTATTATACTCCTGTAAAAACGGATTATCCGACAATACCCCTGATTGTTTACAGGCCGTAACTGTCATCGCAGTAAAAATCATCATGATAAAAATCTTGTTTGCCATGCGTACAAATTTTAAAACCTCATTATTACGTTATTGCAAATTTACCTATAATTCATAAAACATCGGGAAAATCAACCCCAAATATTCTTATATCCCCTACATTGTTTATCTTTATCTACAAACAATAAGAAGTCCCCGGATGACTATTTACTCACCTTAAAACTTTAATAATATGAGTATGTTTTGTAATCAATGCCAGGAGACCGCTAAAAATACAGGTTGCACCCTCAGCGGAGTATGCGGAAAGAAAGAAGACACAGCAAATCTTCAGGATTTATTAATATTTGCCTGTCAGGGGCTTGCCTTTGCAAACCTGGAAGCCAGAAAGAAAGGGATTACCCCCCTTGCTGAAAGCAGACATATTACAAATTGTCTGTTTATGACCATCACCAATGCCAATTTTAACGACAAGGCCATTATTCAGGCCGTTAAGGATTGCATCCGATATCGTGATCAACTCAAAAGCAAAGTAACCCTCAGCGAAAGACATGACTCTACAGACTGGATCGGAATCAATGATCAGGATTTATACGAAAAAGCTAAACAGGTCAATACCTTCACTTATGATACAGATGAAGATATCCGTTCGTTAAAAAGATACGCGTTATTTGGTATAAAAGGAATGGCCGCCTATGCGGAACATGCTTTTAACCTGGGTTTTGAAGAACAGGATATCTATCGTTTCATGGAAGAAACCCTCGTAATGATCACCAAGTCTGTGAGCTTAAATGAAATGCTTGACCACATCCTGAAAACAGGTGAATACGGAGTAAAGGTCATGGCCTTGCTGGACAAAGCCAACACGTCGGTGTTCGGACATCCTGAAATTTCAGAAGTAAATATAGGAACGGGGTCGAATCCGGGGATTTTGGTCAGCGGACATGACCTGAAAGACCTGGAAGATCTTTTAATCCAGACAGAAGGAAAAGGCATTGATGTTTATACTCATTCAGAAATGTTACCTGCCCATGCCTATCCTGCTTTAAAGAAGTATAAACATCTGTTTGGCAATTACGGGAATGCATGGCACCGGCAAATTGAAGAATTTGAAACTTTTAACGGTCCTATCCTTTTCACGACAAACTGTCTGGTACCACCCCGCAAAACGACAACCTATAATGAAAAAGTATTCACTACAGGAGCCACAGGGATGCCAGAATGGAAAACTATTGATAAAAGGCTGCCTAACGGACAGAAAGACTTCACAGAAATCATTGAACTGGCCGGGAAATGTCCGCCTCCTCTGGAAATTGAAAAAGGAAAAATCACCACAGGATTTGCCCATCAGCAGGTTTTATCTCTTGCAGGAAAAATTCTTGAAGCGGTAAATTCCGGGGCCATCAAGAAAATGGTTGTCATGTCGGGATGCGATGGGCGTCAGAAAAGTCGTGAATACTATACGGAATTTGCCAAACAACTTCCCAAAGACACCCTGATTCTCACCTCCGGATGTGCAAAATACCGGTATAACAAGCTAAACCTCGGCGACATAAACGGTATTCCGAGAGTATTGGATGCAGGTCAGTGCAATGACTCTTTCTCCTGGGCCACTGTAGCCCTAAAGCTGAAAGAAGTTCTCCATCTGGACGATATCAATAAACTGCCCATTGTTTTCAATATTGCATGGTACGAACAAAAAGCCATCATAGTGCATCTTGCCTTATTATCTCTCGGAATAAAGAACACCCACATCGGCCCCACCCTTCCCGGCTTTATGACACCCAATGTGCTGAAAATTGTTCAGGAAAAATTTGGGGTCCAAACCATTACCACAGTCGAAGAAGATATGGCCGGATTCGGGCTATAATAAAAACAAAAAGGATAAAAAATAAAACCCGGAAAGATTGACCAAATCCCATAAAAGATTTACTTTTATGGGATATAAGTATTATTCTATCTATTTTATTATAAAAAACTTTATGAACCGTTACGCAAAATATTTCTTACTCGGATTGGCCCTGATTTTTATTTCGGCAGGCAGTTTGTCTGCTAAACCAAAGGCCAAATATGTATTCTACTTTATCGGAGACGGGATGGGCCTGAATGAAGTGTTGGGCGCATCCATATACGCATCCCAGATGGAAGGCATTGAAGACGGCTACAAAGCATTCTCTTTTACCCAATTTCCGGTAGTTACAATCGCAACAAACCGTTCCAGTTTCAGTTATATTACCGACTCTTCAGCCGCAGGAACAGCCCTTGCTTCAGGAGAAAAAACGGGCAACGGAATGATTGGCGTCAAATCCGACGGAACAACCCCGGTGAACAGTATTGCCTACTATGCCAAACAAGCCGGATATAAAGTAGGCATTACCAGTAATGTGGGAGTTAACCATGCCACTCCGGGATCCTTTTACGGTCATGATAAGAGCCGCAATTCGTACTACAACATCGGGCTTCAGTTACCTGAAAGCCATTTCGACTTTTTTGCAGGTAGTAATTTTCTTACGGATCAGAAAGATCCCGGGAAACCCCTTCTTCCTGCAGTTGCAAGAAAAGCCGGATATACTGTGGCATACGGAGTCGATCAGTATCAAAAACTAAAGGACAAAACCTCAAAAATGATTCTTTTTCAGTCCGACTCCACCAAAACGGATGTTCCATACAGAATTGACCGTAAACCGGGCGACCTTTCCCTGTCGCAGATTACAGAATGTGCTGTTGACTTTCTTTCAAAAGACAATAACAAAGGCTTTTTTCTTATGGTTGAAGGAGGAAAAATTGACGGAGGAGGCCACAGCAACGACGTACTGGCCGCCTTTAGTGAGGTAATTGATCTTTCGGATGCCGTAGAGGTTGCCATGGATTTTTATCGTAAACATCCGCAGGAAACCTTAATCGTGGTAACGGCAGATCATGAAACAGGAGGGCTGGCCATGGGAGCCGCAGGTATGTATGAACTGAATTATAAGGTCCTGCTCAACCGAAAAGCATCCAAAGATGTCATCAGTCTGAAGATCGGAGCCCTGCGCCAGGAAAAAAACAATAAGGTAAGCTGGCCGGAAATTCAGGCTCTTCTTCAGGAATACCTTGGATTTTGGAAAGAGGTTCCGCTCAATATGTTTCAGGAAATACGGCTTATGCAGGCTTATCAGGAATCTTTTGCCCCTGTAAGAATGGGTCCGGGCAGTCAAAGACCCATTGTTGCTTCCACCGGTGAAAAAATTGCAGCGGTTGCAGTATCTATTCTGGATGAAATGGCTTATGTATCATGGTCTTCAGGAGCTCATACCGGAACTTATGTTCCTGTATATGCGATCGGCGCCGGTTCGGAAAACTTTAAAGGCTCTCTCGACAACACAGACCTTCCTAAAATCATATCACAAATTGCTGAATATCCGATGGAATAAACGGATGTTCGGTTTTCACAGATCAACTACAGATCAACTACAAATGAAAAGTCGGGAATTTTTTTCCCGGCTTTTTTATTTTACAATCTGCATCTCACTGACCAGATGCTTTGAACCGGCAAATTTGTCAATAATAAATAAAACATACCTGATATCCACCATGATATTCCTGCACTGCTCCGGATCATACAACACATCGCTCATAGTGCCTTCCCAGTTTCGGTCAAAATTTAATCCGACCAGTTCTCCGTTTCGGTTAAATACCGGGCTGCCTGAATTCCCCCCTGAAGTATGATTAGAACCGAGCATACAAACGGGAAGCCGTCCTCCCACTCCATAATCTCCGTAATCACCAGCCTCATACAATGCCTTCAGACGGGCAGGAACTTTGTAATCATATATTGAAGTATCCTCTTTGGCAATGACTCCGTCCAGATAAGTAAAAGGTGTATACAACACCGCATCGGAAGGAGAAAATCCCTCAATGCTTCCATAAGCCACGCGAAGCGTCAGGTTGGCATCCGGGTATACCGGTTGATCCGCGTTTAACAGCAACAGGGCTTCTGTATAAATCCGGGTAAGGCTGTCCAGCTTCCAATCAACAGACTGAGAAACAGGCTCAATCTTTTCCAGAAAAACACGATCAAAAGCCTTGTAGAGAGCAATCTCCGGAAGATTAAACACCTTCCCGGCATGACCTGATTTTGCTTTTAAAAGAGCCTTCCCCAGAGAAGCCTGATCCTTCAACACCGAATGGTCATACAAATCTTTAACATATAAGAAAATATCTCCATGAAACTTTTTGTCCACGGTCTTCTGAAGAGCTGCCGGAATATACCGGGAATCTGCATTTTTCAAAAACTCTGTCAACAAAGCTGTAAATACCTCCCGATCCACCTCCGGACGATAATTCCTATAGAATGAGGATTGATCCGATATGAATTCATTCAGAAGAGACGTCCATGAATTTTCATCTCCGGAAGGAAGACTTTCTACAAAACGGCAAATCTTTTCAGCCATTTGCATCCACTCCACGCCAAAAATCCCCTCCTTAATCAATATCGAAGGCACAATATACTCCCGCTGCATCTCACAGGTTTTTTCAAAAGCCTCCGGCAATCCCGCATATCGTGTATTCCACTGAGGATTAGACATGATCTTTTCCAGAAATAATTTTTCGGCCGCCTTTTTCTGTTCTATACCTCCCGCCTTCTCAATACCCCGGATCACTCCCTGCCATTTTTTCCAGGAATTACTCACTGAAGCATACTTTGCCGCATATTGAATCCTTGTCAAAGGATCCTGCTTCATGGCCTGTTTCCAAATATCCAGTTTAATATTTCTCAAAGCAATCCTCAGGGGATAGTTTACATCAACCAGTACGGATAATTCAGGAGAGGTTATAAAACGATCCGTGGAACCCGGATAACCCATCACCATCGAAAAATCGCCCGGACTCAACCCACGAAGAGAAACCGGAACAAAATAGGCGGGTTTATAAGGAACATTTTCAGGTGAATACTCTGCCGGTTGATTATCTTTCCCCGCATATATACGGAATACAGAAAAATCTCCGGTATGACGGGGCCACATCCAATTATCCGTATCCCCTCCAAATTTTCCTATGGCTGAAGGCGGCGCCCCGACCAGACGAACATCCTTATAGGTTTGATAAATATAAAGATAATACTGATTCCCGTTGAATAAGGATTTTATAACCGCCTTATAACCTTTTCCTAAAGGCAAAGATTTTTTTGCAATTTCAGGGGTCCCCTCTTTGATTCTCTGCCATCTTTCGGATTCCGTCATGGTATCCCCAACCAATGCGAGAACAGCATCGGTCACATCTTTCATCTCAATCAAAAAATCCACTTCCAGACCCGGATTGGAAAGTTCTTCCTCATGGGATCCCGCCCAGAATCCCTCTGTCAGGTAATCATGTTCCAGAGTGCTATGCGCCTGTATCCTGTCATAGCCGCAATGATGATTGGTCAGCAACAAACCCTCTCCCGATACCACCACCCCGCTGCAGCCTCCATTAAATAACACCACGGCATCTTTCATGGAAGCATGATTGATGTCATAAATATCTTTTGCTGACAACTGCAATCCCTGAGATTTCATCTTCTCATACCGGGTTTGCTCCAACAACAAAGGAACCCACATCCCTTCACCAGCATACAGCGTAACAATACTGCCCAGAAAAAAACAAACACAGGAAATAAACCAACGCATCATAAGGCTCAGTGTGAAACCAATAACTGATTAATTTTCTTATAAATAAGTTGAACAGGAAGTCCCATGACATTAAAATAAGACCCTTCAATCCTTTCTACCCCGATATACCCGATCCATTCCTGAATCCCGTATGCACCGGCTTTATCATAGGGTTGGAAATTATCCACATAATAAATAATTTCGGAATCCGTCAAATCCTTAAA
>JAQVSH010000003.1:0-5749 GCA_028700615.1 Bacteroidales bacterium | reverse complement strand
AAGAAGAATATTCCCCCTTATAACGAAGACAAACCCCGGTAAACACATCGTGCGCTTTTCCGGATAATGCTTTCAGCATTTCAATGGCCTGATTCCTGTCAGCGGGTTTACCCAACACCTGATGATCAAGCCAAACGATAGTATCCGCTGTAATTAATATAGCCTCTTCAGGAAGTTCCGCATCAAACGCTTCAGATTTTTTCCGGGCCAAATACACCGGAATCTCTTCGGCAACCAGATCATCAGGATAGGTCTCTTCTATTTCGTTTCCACAGACCAAAGTCACCGATAAACCCATATCACACAACAACTCTATCCTTCTGGGAGATTTCGAGGCCAAAAACAAAGGAACCCGATAAATCTCAGAAGGAAATTCCATTTCCATAAAGCATAGAAAAATAAATCACCCACACACAAAACACTCCGAGCGTCATCGTCAGAGTCAGAGCCTTTAAGGCTTTACGGGGGTTTTGTTTAACAATAAAAAACAAAATCAAAGTAATCAAACACTCCATACCGATCAGGCCTAATAAAATCAATCCGGGAATGTTCAGAGAGGCAAAAAAATAAAACACCAGCAAAGGCATAAATATCTGCAAAGCCACCAAAGGAATCATCATCGTTCTCTTTGCCCCGGGAAGGCCCAATGTCACAGCTTCCGTCCGATACCCCATTTGGGAATGTCCGGCTGCATTGATGATATTTTTTATCACCCCGCAGCAAAAAATCAATACAAAATAAAAAAAAGCATAAAGGGCCACATAAAACCAAAGATTTCCAAGAACAATGTCCAGATCGGAAGTCGTTTGTTTCAACTTGTATAAATCAGGATATATCACCAGAAAAGGCAGAGAAGCCGCCAATAATGCCAACAATAAATTGCCTATCAATAACCTTCGTTTCAGATAAAAAGAATAAAACCACAAAAAAACAGTGACCAACAACGGAAGAAAAATCCAGATAAAAAGGCCTTGTCTGAGGCAAAAATAAGTTCCCAGACTGACTGCCAAAAAATTAAAAAGACTATGGTAAAAAATGGCCTGAGACCGGCTGATAAAACGCCCGATAATCACTCTTGAAGGACGGGTTATCCGGTCTGACCTGACATCAAAATAATCATTGATAATACTTCCGGCCGCCATAGTAAATAAGACACACAAAACCAGACATATAAAATCAATCCTATCTACCGGAAATGTCAATCCGTGCATACGAAGAAACAAACCCATCACGCCGTAACGAAAGGTAAACATAACAAAAGCAATCAACACAAGAGACTCAATACGAATCAATTGCATAAAAATGCCCAGTTTTTTTGTTTCTGAAAGCCCCATAGGAAGTCAAAACCTTAAGAATGCTCTTTGAGAATACTCTCTGTTACAAATGTATACAATTTTTGCCAGTCAGGATAATCCTTCAATTGCAGGATTTGATTTTCAATCACAGCCATATCTCTGCGGGAAGCCGGGCCAGTCTGAACCAAAGCCGGATTACCACTCTCCGCCGCCTTCCGGAAAGTTTCTTCCATCAGCGGAACCATGACTGAAAAGGGCAATCCCTCCTTCTCAAGCAAAGAAGCCCCAATGGCATAAAAATGATTCACAAAATTAGAGACAAAAACCCCTGCCAGATGAAGCCGCAAACGCCTTTCCGAGTTCATTTCGTAGACATGCGCAGACAAAATCCCGGCAAAATCCATCAAATTTTTCATATCTGCAGGATCAGCAACCTCCACAAAAAAAGGCACCTGGCCGAAATCGGGAATTCTATATTTTGAAATGGTTTGAAAAGGGTATAAAACCCCGGTATGATCAGCCATTCCGTTTAACTCCCTGATAGAAACCGAGCCGGCCGTATGAACCAGCCATGGACAACGAAACGGCAACTGACGGGCTATCTCAGGAATCGCGGTATCGGTGACCGCCATAAGATATAAATCACCCGAAGGATCCAGCAAGCTCAGAGAATCCACAGCTTCCGCCCCAACTCCCGCAGCAAGCTTCTGAGCCGCAGCAAGCGTTCTGCTATATATCTGAAGAATCTTTATTCCCTTCTGATATAAGGCATGAGCCAGCTGTGTAGCCACATTTCCTGATCCCAGCACTACAACCTTGGAAAACATAGGCATCAAAATAAAGACAACATTTGAGGACCTTCTTTCTCTTTTTCTTTTTCTTTTTCTTTCTCTTTCTCTTTTTCCTTCTCCTTCTTCTCATCAGAAACCAGGTTTTCGGGTGCATACTGAGCATTCATCATCTTCATGAATTCCAGGCACATCTCAATGGCTTCACTTTCACTTTTCGCCTGCTCACCGCATACATCAGAACGAACGCCGGCTCCATCAGCAATGACCACAAACAAACGGGCTAAAAGCAACGGATCGGTCACGAGATTTAAGGTACCCAAAGACTGAGCCGCCCTAATTTTTTTCTCCCAGACAACCACCTCGCTCTCCTGCTGAAGTTTAATCTTCTGATAAAAATCAGGATAATGCCGGGCAGCCGTGGTCATCAGTCCATATACATTAAATGCCTTTAAATCAAACCCGTATTGCTTTTTGAGGAATTTCGCATGTCTTGAAGCCGCATTGCACCTGTACCGAATCCATGATTCCAGATCAAGACTCGGAATCTCTTCAGAATCAGTCATTTCTTGATCAAAAAAGAACAAATCCATAGCCTGTATAAAAATTTCCTCTTTGCTTTTGAAATGATGATAAAAAGCACCCTTGCTGAGTCCGGTCAATTTCTCCAATTGAGACATGGATACCGATTCAAAATTTCCCGCAGCAAATAATTTAAAAGCGGTAGATAGGATCATCTCTTTTGTAGTCATATTTGATCGTATTAATTCCGAACGTTCGGTTTGTAAAAATAATCAATAGAAAAGAAGATGAGAATTAAAGTTATACACATCTTTTGCACTGTTTATTCACCGGATATTCACCTTGAATGCACAACTTATCCACAGTATCACAGATTCAGGAAGGAATTTAGTATTTTTACGTGTATTTCTACACCATGATGACCAAGACCGGTTTATTTTTTGGTTCCTTTAACCCGATTCACAACGGACATTTGTCCATTGCGAAAAATCTGGTAGAACTTTCCGACCTGGAAGAAATCTGGTTTGTCGTAAGCCCCCAAAATCCCCTGAAAAAAAAGAATGGTTTGCTGGCCGATTACCAAAGGTTAGCACTTGTAAAACTGGCGATTGAGGAATATTCTTTTCTGAAAGCCTGCGACATAGAGTTTACGATGCCCAGACCTTCCTATACGATTGATACGCTGAACCTGCTGGCAAGAAAATATCCAAACCGACAATTTATACTGGTGATGGGTTCGGACGGTCTGGAAAAATTTGCATGTTGGAAAAATCATGAACAAATCACCCGGCAATTTACGCGTTACATATACCCCCGTCCGGGAACCCCGCCCTCTTTACTTCAAAACATTCCCAACGCGAAAATCATCGAAGCGCCCCGAATGGATATTTCATCGACAATCATCAGGGAATCCCTCTCTAAAGGAGAAAACGTCAGTTCTTTTCTTCCCCCAAAAGTTTACCATGAAATCATTAATAATCAGCTATATAGAAATATATCCTGATTATCTTGTTTTATAATTTATTACTTTTTAAATTTGCGGTTGAATGCAGGCAATCATCCTATTTGATAAACCGCACCAATATGAAAAGCCTGTATCGGGGAGTGATCGTCCTGTGTCTTTTGACCGGATGTCAGAAAGACCCCCTTCCTCAAAGTGAAAACGGCGAGGTAAAAGTACAAGTAACCAGTTCACAGGTTAAATCAGGAATTCCGATCTGGGGAAGCACCATCACTTCCATGAAAATTCTTGTGGTCAATGAAGACCAGGTAATCAGAGACACGATCTCCATCGAGGCCCAAACACAAACGGAGGAAAATATTTCCTTCAGACTTTTCCCCGGACATTATAAACTTTTTTTTATCGCCAATGCCACTGAACAAACCGAATGGAGCTACAACCAGACGGAAGGCAGCATCAAAATGAAACTAAAATCTTCCGGAGCCTTGTATGAAGAAGCCTCCGATTTTTTTACCGATTCAATGGAAATCAACGTGATAGAAGAAGAATCCCTCTCTGAAACCATAGATCTTCAAAGAGAAGTTTCTACCCTGCTCATCAAACTGGAAGACATTCCAATAGAAATATCGCAGATTCGTTTCAGAATATCGGGAACTCCGGTAGAAAAGATTCCCGGATCCACTTCACAACCCACTCTGGGAACCATTCAGAAATTTGCAACCAAAGCCAATGAATCAGGAGCGTCGGAAACCAGAATTAAAACATTTCCTACGCCTGAAACAGGTCGTGATACCCTCTCGGTCATTTATTCCTATAACGGAGTTTCCCGAATTAAAGTCATTCCTCTGACAGAAAAACTTCTGGCAAACAGTATTACGCAAATAAGCGGACGTTTTACCCAGGGATCCCTGATGACATTCAGTATCACGCACCAAAGCTGGTCAGAAGAAATATTCAACGGAGGAACCTTTGATCTTCAGGAAAGAGATCCCGAATTTGAAGAAGAAGAAAATATTAGCACCAATTTATTGCAGAACGGAGGTTTTGAAATCTGGGATCAATCAGCCACCCCACCCATTCCCTACAACTGGAAATATGATTCGGGGGGAACCGATAAAAATGCCACATCTGTCACAGAAAACACACTGGATGGACTTCATGCCGTATTGCTCAGCGGAAAAACCTATCTCTATCAAGACGTTCCCGTAACCCCGGGAAAAACATACAGAATTACCATTCATGCCAACAGCCCCTCTGCCAATACAAAATGGAGAATGTACAGTTCCTGGAGATCATCCACAGCAAAACTGACTCAGGATGAAAACACCCTTCAGCCAAGTACATTTTCATACGGAACTCCGGGATATATCAATCCCCTGGAAGGAAAAACCTTTGTTGCTCCGGAAGGAGCAAAATACTTCAGAATAGAAGTCCGCACCTATGAAACAGAAACCGGAGAAGGACTTTTTCTGGATAATCTCAGTGTTGAAGAACTCTAGAAATAGCTGGAATTATCCCAACAATGAGTACAAAGCTTATGTTTGGGAAGGCCTATCGCTTTGACCAGATTGGGAAGTGTCTGAAACTTCAATGAAGTAAGATTTAGACGAACTCTGATTTCATCCACCATGCGTTTATGCCGGTCCGAAGCCGGATCGGCATATTCTTTTAAAATCTCGGGAGTGACATTGCCCTCTCCTTCAAATTCCAGAATAATACGCCGGGTAATCAAATCCAGTTCTGATCTTGAAGCTGAGAAATTAACAAACACACAAGGAAAAAGCAAAGGAGGACATGAAATACGCATATGAATTTCCTTTACTCCGCTCGCATAGAGTTTCTTCACATTGTCTTTTAACTGTGTACCCCTGACAATAGAATCGTCCAGAAAAATAATTTTGGCACCCCTGGTCAATTGCTCATTGGGCAATAGTTTCATTTTTGCCACTAAATCCCTCAGATTTTGATACTGCGGCATAAAACTTCTGGGCCAGGTAGGCGTGTATTTAACAAAAGGCCTCTTATAGGGCATACACCGGGCATTGCTGTATCCGATAGCATGGCCGATCCCCGAATCAGGAATTCCTGCCACAAAATCCGCTTTACAAGATTCATCCCCTTTTGCAATCAGGGCTCCGTTGCGGTAACGGGCATCTTCCACATTAATTCCTTCATAAGCAGAA
>JAQVSH010000075.1 GCA_028700615.1 Bacteroidales bacterium | reverse complement strand
GCAAACCGGCCTTTTCAAAAGAATATTTTTCCCGGTATCGGTAAGTAATCCCGTTTTCGGATCTATGGCAAAAACCTGGATCATCCCGCTGTCGCGATTCGCACAAAGTAAATATTTGCCATTGGGGGTAATTGCAAAATTTCGCGGATGAATCCCCGTAGGCTGATAACCAACTTTGGTCAGCGACCCGTTGTCCGGATTGATTTTAAAAATTGCCAGACCATCTCCTTTCAAGCGGTTGGAAGCATACAAGAACTTACCATCGGGAGTCACATGAATATCAGCACTTCCGGCCGCTTTGAGGGTATCGGCGACCAAGGTCTGGAAAGCGTTCAACCTGCCTTTATCATATTGGAACGCAGTTACATTTCCGCTTAATTCTCCGATCAGATAGGCATATTTTCCGTTAGGATGAAACGTCAGATGACGGGGGCCTTCTCCTCCGGGTAATTGAACATCTGCATCGGAACGACTAATGGATGTTTTGCCGGCTTTTTCTTTTGAATCCGAAAGATCAAGCCTGTATATATGATCCGTACCCAAATCATTGGCAAAAACATATTTACCATCCGGTGAAAGAATCACACAATGCAAATGAGGTTTCTCCTGTCTTGATTTAACCGGACCCGTACCTTCAAACTGAATCACCTGAACCGCTTTTCCGATAGATCCATCCTTATTCAGCGGAAACTGAGTCACACTTCCTCCGCCGTAATGGGCAGTCACCACAAAATCTTTCCCCGCCGCAATATTACAGGGATCCGCTCCTATTGTGGGTTCCGAATTCAAAAGAGTCATCGCCCCGGACTTCTTATCAAAAGAAAAGGCTTTGACCGCCGAGGATTTTCCGCCTTCTTCCACGGCATATACATTTTTATTGTCTTTTGAAAGCGTCAGAAAAGTTGGATTGTTTAATCCGTTGGTCTCACTGAGCACCACGGCATCACCTGTTTCCTGATTAAAACGATATACCATGATACCGCTTACGTCGGTTTTGCCGTTGGTATAGGTTCCCACCAGCATGGTTAATTCGGGAGAAGCTGAAAAGCATGTCATACCCATCGTAACACAAAATAAAAACAAGAAGCTAAATTTCATCTTTAAGCAATTATAAAATAAGTCCGACCCCAAAGGTAATAGCATATAAACAAGTAATCAAAGAAAGATTCTTTAATTCATCATCAAACACTGCAGAAGAAGTAGAGGTCTGTACCCGCCGGACATTCCTATACAAAAAAGGAAATGTCACCAGATAAATCCATTGGAAAGCCCCGTGATCATTCAGCAGAGAATACACAACCCCGGAAACAACCGCCATAAAAATAATACAGGCATAATACTTTCTGGCGCGAGGAAGGCCCATCCTTACCACCAGCGTGTTTTTCCCGGATAACCGGTCTGATTCAAAATCCCTTATATTGTTGACATTCAACACTCCCACACTTAAAAAACCCATAGAGGAAGCCGGTATTAAGACACTCCAGTCCCATTGTCCGGTATGCAAAATATAAATTCCGCCCACGCCGACCAGTCCAAAAAAGATAAAAACGGCCATATCGCCCAGCCCCAAATAACCATAGGGTTTTTTTCCGATGGTATAGGTAATGGCGGCCAAAATACAAAGCACCCCCATCACCAAAAAAGCGACTATCCCTGTAACGCCCAATGTTCCGGCCGCCACTGCAATCAAAGAAATTCCGCTGAGGCCAATCAGGAATGAGAGAACTACCAGCATCCTGCGCATAGATTTAGGGCTGATGGCTCCACTTTGTAATGCCCTTTCATACAGACTATGTCTTTTCTCATCCGCTCCGCTGACAAAATCCCCATAATCGTTGGCATAATTGGATAGAATCTGTAAAAGTGTCGCAGTAACAAATCCTAACAGAAAAATAAAAAAATCAAATCTACCCTGACTGCAAGCAACCATACTCCCCAGAAAAATACCAGAAAGGGTCAAAGGTAAAGTACGCAGCCTGGCAGCCTTAATCCATGGTTTAATCCGAATCATTATTTACTTCATCCATTTTTAACCATCCGACAGCCAAAATAAACCAGGCTATAATACACGGTTTTTATCCAGCTTATCTGCTATTTCTCTCAACAATTCATTGCGTTCCTGTCCGAGAAAAATCATTTTTCTCGCCCATAAGAATACAAGAAAGAGAATACCAAATACAATGAAGATATAGAAACCGGCAAAGAGAAATGCTCCATACATGATATTAGTATATGTGGTTAATAATCTTAAAATATAAACAAGGCACTGTAAATGATTTTATAGCATTACAAATTAAAGATATTTTTTCATCACATCCATTTTTCTTAGCAGAATACTCATCATCCAGCTTCCGGACACAGCAACTATAAATACACTTTGCATAACTCATCGGCTCTTTATATTCACAAAATTAATAAATTCGATTTATAAAAAAAGACTCATAAAAAAGTTAACTTCACACAGAATAGAGGGTATAAATCAAACAACAACTCCATGACATCTATCTTATTGAAACATCTTACTCATATCCATAATGTCAAAAGCATCTCTAATTTAGAGCATTGCATCACATTTCTACTTCTTTGTCTGTTTATTAACTCTTGTAAAAATTCATCAAACGATCAACCTGAGGTTATTAATATTGATATTATTCATCCCGAGTTTGTAAATTTTGAAGATTTGATAGAAGACGTACAATGTATCCCACTTGAAACTTCTGCACAATCTTATCTAGGAAGCTCTTCAAAGGTCCTGTATAATGGAAAATATTTTTATATCTGGTCTTTATCCGATTTTGCCGTGTGTATCTTCAATCCATCCGGTAAATTGGTTAAAAGAATAGACAATTCCACCCCGGGAAAAGGAAGGGTTGAAACCCCCAGTGACATTTTCTTTAATGCTGAAGGTCAGCTATCAATTCCGGAGAGTAGAAAATATCTAATGACTTATAGCCTGTCCGGTGATTTTATTTCCCGGGAAGATCTTCCCTATCCTATGGTAAAAATAATGCCATGGCACGAGGATTCTTATTTGTGTTATGACGGAGGGTTTAACCGGTCATCCGACTATTTCCTCTCTATCAGTAACCTTTCCAGCTCAGAATCTCAACAAAGATTTCTGCATAAGCCCTCCGGGTATCGGGAAAAGTTGATCATTCCGGCGACTTTGTTTACTCAGGATATGAGTAATGGGGATATATATACCCTCCTCCCCAACAGCGATACCATTTATTATTCATCATCCGCCAAAAATATTCCGCTAAAAGCAGCCTATCATCTTCAATCTGATGGATTATTGTTTACAAAAGAAATGTATCCCGACAAAGGTTTTTCCGACAAAGAATACGCCCAATTACTGAATAAAAATAAGCATATTTTTTCAGTGCATAGTTTTTATCAGGCAGCAGACAAATTGTTTTTCAGGCTAAAAGGAAAATACAATCATTATATTGCCATTGATACGAAAACACATCAGCCAGTAGCCTTCCAGACTTTGTTTGACGGAATAAATCCATATACCCCTGAGAGCAGTATTCAGGGGGCTTATCGTAATTCTCTCTTCTTTGTTTTCAAAGCCTCCGAGCTTTCAAATCACTACAAAAAACTGGGTAAAACACCTTCTTATGAAAGTATTCTTCAGGTCATTTCCAATCAAAATATAGCAGATAATATGGTTATTGTAATTGTTAATCTTAAATAATAATGAGAAAAATCATTCTGTTCTCCGTCCTGATATTGTGCTATGCCTGCCAACAAAAAGAAAAAGACATTTTCTTATTTGGAAATACTCCTCTGGTGGTTTCTAAACCAAATACAAAAATCTCAGCACTATTGGGAGACAGTGTCAAACTTACTCCTTTGGAAACCAGAAAAGAGTCCTTTATCGGAAGAATCAACAAAATCAAAAAATTTAATGGAGATTATTATGTACTTACGGAAGACAAATGGATCCATCATTTCGATACACAGGGTAAATACATTTCCTCTCTGGAAAGATTGGGAGGCGGGCCAGATGAATACACACGGATTGAAGATTTTGATGTGTATTCTAATCATGGACATCCGGAAATCTGGCTTTGCGACATGAAAAAAATAAAAATCTATGATCCGGTTGATTTCTCTTTAATTCGAACCCTTTCATTTCCTTTTATTGTTCACAAGTTTTTAAAGATCAATGAAAGTAAAATTCTGATCATGGCAGGACAGGAAAATAAATCACTAAAAATATCTAATATGGAAGGAAAGCTCATTAAGGAATTTCTAAAAAAAGAAATTCCTTACCTTCTCATGAAATTTGTGCAGTTTATTCCTATTCAATCAAAAATTATTTTTCAATTGGGGGTTAGTAACGGGATGATCGAATATGATCCTGTTACGGACAACTTTTCTCAGGGATATTTAAGTCAGGATAACCATTTAATTTCTAATGATGAACAATTGGAGTTATTCCAAAAGTACGCTTATGATTATTTGAAAGAATTTAAGAATTACAGCTATATCAGAAGTTTTCGGGCATATAACCATAAAGCTTTTATTGATGTAGCCTCCAATGAGGGGAAGCGGTTTTTTACCGTGATCAGTGAAAAAACAAAGCAAACGGCTCAATATATGCCCGCTTCAAACCATCTGACCAATGATTTATTCAATACGGAAGATGCTGAATTCCTTACCACTTTTGGCGTTGCGGAGAGTGACAACAGTATAATTATGTATGCTATGCCTTCCGCCTTTACTGGCGGGACAGTCAATTCACATACCATTAAGGAAGAAGACAATCCAGTCCTCATTGAATTCTTTTATTAACAATTTACAGATATTTTTTCATCACATTCATTTTTCTTAGCAGAATACTCATCATCCAGCTTCCGGCCAAAGCAACCATACATACTATCAAAAATTTAACCACTGCGGGAAGTTGGATTTCCAACAAAGCAAACTGACACCAAAGAACAAAAATATAGTGTATCAAATAGATACAATAAGCGTTTTGAGAAAGAGAATCAAACCACGTTTTCGAGGTACGGGTCAGCGCTTTGAATGTGGTGATAAAAGCGATACAGCTTAAAGTGCACGAAGAAACGTACAGAGTATAATAAATCAGCCATGCAGAAATTTCCGGAAGCTGACCGGTTTCAACAAGACGCGAAAGTATAGGGGTTATAAAAGTTAAAATCGCATAGATCAAAACGGCAAGCAATATCCAGAGGAACCATTGTTTAACTACCCGGGAGTTTTCAGAAAACAAGCCGCGGTTAAAATCGGTATTCCCTATCACGACCCCTAAAACAAAATATCCAAAATACAACACGATTCGGCTGAGTTGAAAATCAAAAGGTCCAATTCCGGTCCAAGTCCCCGCACCTACCCAAAATGCAAAAGGGACATAGAGTATCCAGGTAAATGCACACCAGAATCCAAACAACCGCATAGGTTTGTTTTTTAAGACCTCAAAAAATGACTCCATTGCGCCCAAACGGTTTTTTATGAGAGGAAAACACAGAGCAAACAGGAGGTTAAACAGAAACAAAATCCATATAAACCATGGGGGACCAACCGGCCATTGCTGAACGGTAAAAAAATTAACTATGTACTCCTTAAGGTCATTTACCCCATAGGCCAGATAATAGCAGGGGTAATAAGCTACCAGCATAAACAAGGTGCCCAATAACAAAAAAGGGACAAACAAACGGTAGAATCTGTCACGGATAAAGACAGCCACTCCCTTTTTCTGAAGGCTGCGGACAATAAAAATTCCGCCAATAAAGAACATCAACGACATAAAAAAGATGTCGTTAAAATTTTCAAAAATATCCAGCCCGATCCACCGGACAGAATCTACCACAGGATGCGTTGAACTGATATATTTTTCTTTATCGAAAGAAGCAAACGTAGTATAAGACAGGGAGGAATGATGGGCAATCACCATCAAAGTGATTGTTGTCCGCAGATAATCAATCCAGAGCGTTCTGTTGGTTTGTACTCCCATGATCAGTATATGAGTTAGTTTCTGTATTCAGGATTGTAAGATCAGTTTATACTATATACGAGCCCTCTTTTAATTTGTTGCATCCTGAAAGGAGATACAGAGCGTTTTTTCTGGTGATCCTGCTATTTATAGTTATACAATTCAAACCTCACCACGGAATAATCCTCCAGGAAGATGCGCACATGTCTTCCCTGATGGGTCTGGTCACCGTTTAAATGCCTGATGACTTTCCATGCTCCGTCCTCAAACCTGCCTTCTTCCGTTTTCAGGATACCCACAATGGAGGTGGTGTCTTTCAGATTTTTGAAGGTAGAGACAATTCCGGATCCAGCAATATAAAATTCATTGTCACCTGTTTGTACAAAGATTGCTCCGGCCGGATCCCATGCTTTTTCTCTGGCTTTGTCTTCGTATCCGAGGGTATAACTGTGTTTTACCGTAAATTCATAATCGCCCAATTGAAAAATGGTTTTATCTGTGTTTTTCTCAAACAATACGCCCTCGATTTTATGCTGTCCCTGTTGAGTGGCAATGATGGGAGTCAGCTGATTGATCACATGATACATTTTTCCCAAAGGCTCAGTCTCGGGATTCTTCGTATCTTCAACAGAGAAAGGAGAAAACCCGATGGCTTCATAATGGCCGAAAGCATAGGCAGCCTTGGCTGCAACCGTGTTATCAAAACGATGTTCCGGAACAAACAAGGGATCTCCCTGACGGGTATAGAGATCACACCAGAGTTTGAAATTCGGGGTATAAAAATCAGGCGACATAAAATCAATCGAAGGACATCCGGCTTTCCATATACTCATCAGATGAGGCAGAGGCGCGCCGCTCGGATACATTCCCGGCCTGCTCCCCGGACTGTTCAGGGCTGCATTGAGATACATAGGCAGCGGATACACAGATTTACCCGCTTCAACCACCGCATTAACATATTTTGAATAATACCAGGCCATAAAAATTTCATCCGTAGCCGTGCCTTTACCAAACACTTCCTCCCAGGTTCCTGAATTTTTAAATCCGTTATCAGCCCAAATCTTTTTAAACTCAGGTACCAGATTTTCCTTATTTTTTGATACATATTGCATCAATTCTTTGGGAACATTTTTCATAAACTGATCATTGGCCAAGGCGCTGTAATCTCGTGCCGAAGGCATCATTCCCAGTTCATTTTCAACCTGCACCATAATGACGGTATTATCCTTTCCGTCAAATTCTCTGATATGTTTCATCAGAGCCTGAAAGGCTCTCACATCAGCCTGGAGATTATTCTGGCTCAAAGGAGTCAAAATTTCTCCGCTCACTCCTTTATCATTTTTCACCCGGGGAAATCTTTCCTGATTTAATTTCACCCATGCCGGAGCATGACTGGACATGCTATTCTTCCATGAACCAAACCATAAAAAAACCAGCTTGATCTGATGCTTACGGGACTCCGAAATCAATTGGTCCAGTAAAATAAAATCAAACTGCCCTTCTTTGGGCTCAATGATTTCCCAATATACGGGCGCCAAAATCGTATTCATATTCATTTTCTGCAATTTCGGCCATATCGGGGTCATATATTCCAGACTCGTGAACGAAGAATTACCCAGTTCACCGCCCAAAATAAGAAAAGGTTTATCTTCAACTATCAATTGAGTTGTTACCCCTTGCTTTTGCAGATGAGGAATTTGATAGGACTGAGCCTGTACAGAAACACAGACAAAAAACAGCAAAGCAATAATTCCTGATAAGAACAGATTCCCAGAGAGCTTTTTCATGGTAGATTTTTATAAATATTAGGTTTGTTCATTAGAATAAAAGTAACAACTATAAACGTATTTCACACTTTTATTTCTAAAAAACTTAAAGGGAACAGTCCGTAGTCTATTTCTGTCTCAAAAAATCCCCATCGATAATTAACACCTTAACCCCGTCTTTTGTACTGGAAGCATGAGAACTCAACTCATCCGAAACCACATAAGTCATTCCTTGGGTCAAAACGGTTTTTTCTCCGTTTTCCAATTCGCTGGTAAACTCCCCTTCCAGACAGTGTACGATATGTCCTTTATGACACCAGTGATCCGCCCGGTATCCTTTTGAATACTCAACCAAACGCACCCTTAATCCGGGAAACTGTATGGTCTGCCAAAATG
>JAQVSH010000074.1 GCA_028700615.1 Bacteroidales bacterium | reverse complement strand
CTTTATATCCGAGATGATTCAGCCAGCGAAATAACAAATCAAAGGTAATTGCAGGACGGGCATGACCCAGGTGGGCATCTCCGTATACGGTCGGTCCGCATACATATAAACCGACATGAGGAGGATTCAGTGGCTCAAAAACCTGTTTGTTTTTAAGCATTGAATTATAAATGATCAAAGGATTTGTCATGGTTGTTCTTGTTAAATCATAGGGGTTTTTCAATGATTTCGATCAAACGGTATCCGTGGTTGGTTTCAGTCAGTCTTACCCGGCATATGTCAGGAGGCAATACCGGTTCAGCTTTCTCCGGCCATTCTACAAAGCACCATCCTTTGCCGTCAAAATACTCCTCTCCTCCGATATCAAAAATATCTTTTGGATGGTTCAACCGGTAAAAATCAAAATGATATACCAACGCCCCGTCTTTACCATAATATTCATTCACTATGGCAAAAGTCGGGCTGGTTACAGGTGTTTCAACTCCCAAAACCTTACATAAAGCCTGAATGAAAGTGGTTTTACCGACACCCATGGCTCCATAAAAGGCAAATTGCCGACAACCTTCTGTTGCCTGCAGAAATTCTCCGGCGACTTTGAGAGCCGATTCCGGATCCTTCAGAAGAAAAGATTTACCGGGCATGGATGTCTACCTTACGGGTGGGTTCAAAATCGCGATTACGGGTTTCAACGACAGAAACGAGGGTATCTGCAAGTAGTGAAAACGCTGCTCCGGCAGGGTGGGTTTCATTCAGCGCAACGGGCTCTCCTGAATCTCCGCTTTCACAAATAGATTGTACCAGAGGAATCTGGCCCAGAAGTGGGATTTTCTGCTCTGCAGCCAGTTTCTTACAACCCTCTTTCCCGAAAATATAATAACGGTTCCCGGGAAGTTCTTCCGGGGTAAACCAGGACATATTTTCCACCAGACCTAAAACGGGAACATTTATTTTTTCGTTACGAAACATGTTGATCCCTTTAATGACATCCGCGAGGGCAACCTGCTGGGGTGTACTGATAATAATGGCCCCGGTGACAGGAACCTCCTGCACCATCGTGAGGTGTACATCTCCGGTTCCCGGAGGCAGGTCGATCAACAAATAATCCAGCTCTCCCCAGTCTCCCTGTTGAATGAGTTGTTTCAGGGCACTGGTTGCCATAGGCCCTCTCCAGACCACAGCATCTTCCGGTTTTACAAAGTAACCCACGGAGAGAAGTTTAACCCCGTATTTTTCTGCAGGGATAATATAGTCTTTGCCTTCTTCCTGCCGAGCATGAAGCACAGCATCTTCGGTATGAAACATTTTCGGGATAGAGGGACCGTACACATCTGCATCAATTAATCCTGTCCGATATCCTTTTTTCGCCAGAGAAACTGCAAGATTGGCTGCAACAGTGGATTTTCCGACTCCTCCTTTCCCGGAGGACACGGCAATGATATTTTTAACCAAAGGCAGTATCTCTGTGTTTGTTTCTGGTTGCTCCAGACTTTCGGTATGGATGGTTACTTTTACCGAAGGATCTACATAATATTGCAATGCTTTTTCACAGGCTTTCCGGATGGAGTTGGCCAGGGGGTCTTTCCATTTTTGAAATGTGAGGGTAAAACCAATTTCTCCGTCTCCCAGTCGAATGTCACTCAACATATTCAGGGCAACAATGTCTTTTCCGGCCTGAGGGTGCCGTACGTGGGAAAGAGCTCCCATCACTTGTTCTATCGTGTAATTCATGATTTTAATTAAATCTTACAGGTCAGATGCAAAATTAGCAAAACTCTGTTGAATTTTGATAAAACCGGGAGAGTGCAATGTTTTTGATATGTATCGTTTTGTTGATCAATAAGAAAATAATAGGTTTGCATAAAAATACTGAATTTGGACCTTTGTATAGATATTGGCAATACCCGGACAAAAGCTTTTGTTTTTGACCGGGGGCATCTGGCAGAAACCTTTGTTTTTGATAGTTCCCGAAGGTCTTCTTTTCAGGACTGGATAAAAGATGCTCCTGTCTATGAAAGGGGATTATTGTGTTCTGTCAAAAGAAGGGATCCCGATCTGGTGAATACTGTCAGGCAACATGCTGTTTCTTTTCTTGAACTGGATCATCATACTCCTTTGCCTTTTGTCAATATGTACCAAAGCAAATCTACTCTCGGAAAAGACAGAATGGCATTGATTGCAGGCGCTCAGGGTCTCTTCCCCGGCAGGGGTGTGCTGGTGGTGGATGCCGGGACAGCCATAACTTTTGATGTCATTTCCCAGGAGGGGAAATATCTTGGAGGGAATATAGCTCCGGGTTCCGGTTTGCGTTTTCAGTCACTCCATTCATATACTGATTGTTTGCCGTTGAGAAGTGCTTCCGATTCCTGGCCCCTTCTGGGGGATACCACCAATACGGCCATTGAGGCCGGGGTGATGCAAGGTATTTGTTATGAAGTGGAGGGCTATATCACTTCTCTGTCTTCGTCTTTTGGCAAGAATTTTGTTGTTGTACTTACCGGAGGAGATGCGAGGTATTTTGAAAAAAAAATGAAGTATCCTGTTTTTATGAAGCCTGATCTTTTGGCAGAAGGGTTATACAGAATTTTGGAATTTAATCATTGAAAGCTTTCATAATTTAAGTTTTGGCGTAATTTTGTAGAATTGATCATTTTTCGAGGGAATTACAACAGCATCAATGCGTAAAGCTTTATAGTTTTAAATGATGGGAAAGCCTATTCTAGTTGCTCTTACTTTTTTTCTTGCACTTGTGTTTCCCGTTGCAGCTCAGACCGGTAGAGAGACAGGAACCAAATGGGGGAAGGGTCAGGATAGTATTGATGCATTGCGGACTTATAATCTGTACAGGAACAACTTCAAAGCGGATAATTATTCTGAAGCATTGCAGTTGTGGCGCCAGGTGTATCGTGTAGCTCCCATGGGACACAAGTATATTATAGTGGACGGTCCCAAAATGTATGCTGATATGATTGAGAAAGAGCAGGATCCGGCCAGAAAAGATGCGCTTGTAGATACCCTGATGATGATTTATAATGACCGTGTGCAATTTTATCCTGATGATGCGCCGATGGTATACGGATATATGGCAGATGCCATCAGGCAGTACAGGGTGTCTGACACCCGGAATAAACTGGATATGTTGAAATATCTGGATTTGTATTTTCAGCAGGCTCCGGAAGAAGTTTTGCCTCAGGATTATTCAGTTTACTACACTACTTTGGTTGAATTATATAAAACCGGGGATAAAACAGCAGAAGACGTATTAAAAGGGTACTATTTTATTAACAAAAGAGTAGATGCAAAATTAATACGGAAACCCGGTGACGATCAATGGATGAAATTGAAGGATTACATCAACCAGATGATGCTGTCCAGCGGAGCGGCAACCTGTGATAATCTGGTAAAGTTGTTTGCGCCTCAGTTTGCTGCTAACCCGGATGATGTGGATTTGATGAAAAGAATTCAGGCTTTTCTGATTCGTAACAATTGTCTGGATGAAAATGAAGAAGCTGTCGCTTTATTTGAAAAAGTATCGGAAGCCCTTTATGAAAAAGAGCCTTCTGCACAGGCAGCCGCTGCAATGGCAGGCCTTTTCATCAGAAATCAGAACAATGAAAAGGCCATGGAATATCTGAACCATGCCTTAAACGAAGAGAAAGAAGAGGAGAATAAAGCCGACTACTATTATCTGATTGCCTTTATTTATGCTAATCAGGAAAGTTGGATTGATGCCAAACGAAATATTCAGGAAGCCTTAAAAATCCGTCAATGGGGTGATCCTTATATATTGCTTGCCTCTATTTATGCTTCTGGTGGGCAAAATTGCGGTGAAAATGATTTTGAAAAGAGAACTATTTATTGGGTTATTGTGGATAAATTGATTCAGGCAAAAAAAATTGATCCTTCTGTTACAGAAAAGGTCAATGAAATGATTTCCCAGTATTCCAGATTCTTTCCTGGTAAAGAAGATGCATTCTTCTACGGGGTTAATCCGGGAGATGAGGTGACTGTAGGTTGCTGGATCGGAGAAAAAACGAGAGCCCGTTTTTAAAAAGAGAGTATGATTTTTTCTCCGGAATATTATAAAAAGATGACGGCCATTCTGCTTTGCTTCATGGCTGTTGTCTTGCATTCCTGTAAGAATAATGACATGGAGGTGATCAAAGCGCTCGGGGATCCTAAAAAAGTACCTCAACTGACGATGATCAATCCGGAAATTTTGCATTATTCTTCATCTAAACTTCAGGCTAGGGTACGGGCTCCTGAAATTTTGAGATTTGAGCGGGCCGAATCTCCCTATATGGAATTTCCCAAGGGTATTACCATTGATTTTTATGACGAAAACCTTCAGATAAAAGGTCATATCCAGGCTAAATATGCCCGTTATGAGGAAAGAAAGCAACTCTGGGAGGCACGCTATGACGTGGAGGCTGTCAATGATTTGGGAGATAAACTAAATACCGAACAACTATTCTGGAACGAGGCTTCCCAAAAGATATACTCTGAAAAATATACAAAGATTACAAATTCAGAAGGCGTTTTTATTGGGGAAGGAGGATTTACGGCAAATCAGGAAAATGGCAATTTTACAGGATGGACCCTATATTCTTCAAAGGGAAGGGTAAGTATCAGAAATACAATGCAACCTGATTCAATGGGAACCGAGACTCCTGATCCCGGACTTATGGCGGTTGACTCCATCTCTTCGGCTCCTCAGGAACAGGAAGTGATTTCGGTTCCGGTGGATTCTGCCGGCGTTTCGGAAGAAAGTGAGTTTTCCACTCTGAGAAAAAGATATCCGGGACGCCTGTCACGCAGTAATGATTCGACTCGAAGTCTTTCCCGGTAGTTTTAACACTAAGCCAGAACAATCTGTTTATGTGAACAATTCACCCTATCACTTGTTATTGCAGAAGACTATTTACCGAAACTCCCCGGAGTATTCAAAACATATAATTTACTGATAGTTATGACTTTTCAACAAGATATCCCACTATACCTTCATCAGGAAGACGCCGACAGTATTGAGATTTTTCCTCTGATGAGCGAGCCTGTTTCTTTCGGAAAGGATCCTTTTGTATTTCCTGCCGATATGGCTATTCTGCCTGTTCGTTCTCATGTGATTTTTCCCGGAATCGTCTCCCCTGTGCCTGTGGGAAGGGATAAATCCCTCCGGATGATTCGCGAAATGTATAAATCCAACACTCCGGTGGTTGCATTAACTCAACAAAATCAATCTGTTAATGACCCTCAACCTCAGGATCTTTATTCCATTGGGACCGTATCGGAGATTGTGAAAATCCTGGAAATGCCGGATGGATCGACTTCCATTATTCTTCAGGGAAGGGTCAAGTGTTCGATAGATACCTATACTGCGACAGAACCCTGGCTAAAAGCAACAGTTCATCAGGTGGATGAACCTGAGTTGAATATGGAAGAAACAGAGTTTTCTGCGATTGCCTCTTCTATCAAAGATTTATTTCTTAAGATCTCGGAACTATCCGGTAACGTACATCCTGAAATGATTTTCATGATACGGAATTCCGAGCATCCTTCTTTCCTGATCAATTTTGTTTCTTCCAATGTCGGATTAAAAATTGCGGACAAACAACGTCTTCTGGAAAGCAAAGATTTGAAACACAGAGGCATTTTATTAATGAAACTGCTTCAGCGTGAAATCCAGTTTCTGGAACTCAGGCAGGATATTCAATCCAAGGTAAGGTATGAGATGAACCAGCAGCAACGGGAGTATATGTTGCAGCAACAGATCAAAACCATTCAGGATGAATTGGGAGGGAGCCCTACTGATCAGGAGATTAATGAATTACAGAAACGGGCTAAAAAGAAACAATGGAAACCTGAGGTAAAAGAAACTTTTCTGAAAGAGCTGGAAAAATTGCGCCGTCAGAATCCTGCAGCTGCGGATTATTCAGTTCAGTTAAATTACATTCATACCCTGCTGGATCTTCCCTGGGATCAATATACCAAAGATAATTTTGATTTGACCCGTGCCCGGAAAATTTTGGACAAGGATCATACCGGACTTATTGAAGTGAAAGACCGCATACTGGAATACCTTGCGGTGCTTAAGCTGAAAGGCGATATGAAATCTCCCATTATTTGTCTGGTAGGCCCTCCAGGGGTAGGTAAGACTTCTCTGGGAAAATCTGTGGCCAAAGCCTTGGACAGAAAATATGTGCGGATGTCATTGGGAGGGTTGCATGATGAGGCGGAAATCAGAGGACACCGCAAGACATATATAGGAGCCATGCCGGGACAGGTGATTCAACACATTAAAAAAGCGGGTTCATCCAATCCTGTTTTTGTGCTGGACGAAGTGGACAAAATGGGTCAGGGGATTAATGGAGATCCTTCTTCCGCTTTATTAGAAGTGCTCGATCCTGAACAGAATAATACTTTCCACGATAATTTTCTTGAACTGGAATATGACCTTTCCAGAGTACTTTTTATTGCCACAGCCAACTCCTTGGAAACCGTACATCCTGCGTTATTAGACAGAATGGAGATTATCAGGGTAAGCGGGTATGTGATCGAAGAAAAACTGGAGATTGCCAAGAGGCATTTGATACCCAATCAGCTGAAGGAACATGGAATGTCTAAGTCTAATCTGTCTTTTTCTTCGAAGACGATAGAATATATTATTCAGAATTATACCCGCGAATCCGGCGTTCGTCAGTTAGATAAGACGATTGCCAGAATCCTTCGCGCTACCGCAAAGAAGGTGGCTTTGGGAGAGTCTTATGATAAAAAATTGCAAATGTCTGATTTGCAGGTTATTTTAGGATCTCCGAAATTTTCCCCGCAGAAATACACCGGGAATGACTTTATCGGAGTGGTAACAGGACTTGCCTGGACTTCTGCCGGCGGGGAAATTTTAAGTATTGAGACCAGCACCAGCCGTGGTAAGGGAACTTTAACCCTGACAGGCAATCTGGGCGATGTGATGAAAGAATCCGCCATTATTGCCTTGGAATATATTAAATCACATGCCTCTGAATTTGAACTCGATCCCTCGTTTTTTGAACAGTGGAATATTCATATTCATGTACCCGAAGGGGCCATTCCCAAAGATGGCCCTTCGGCCGGTATCACCATGGCTACCTCGTTGACCTCTGCTCTTACCCGCAGGAAGGTTCGTAAAGGGATTGCCATGAGTGGAGAAATTACCCTTACAGGGAGAGTCTTGCCGGTTGGCGGCATTAAGGAAAAAATTCTGGCCGCTAAACGGGCCGGTATCACTGAAATTATTCTTTCTGAAGAAAACAGACAGGATATTGAGGAAATCAATGCATTGTACCTGAAAGGAGTATCTTTTATCTATGTAAAAGAAATAAAAGAGGTGTTACACCATGCCTTAACGGCAGAAACAGTGTAACACCTCCGGTGTATTCCTATGAACGGAAATTATTCTTTTGTTTCCGGTTCTTTTTCGTTTTCTTTCAACATCTTTAAACTATTGACCTCGCCAGGAGTCAGGAATCTCCATTTTCCCCGCGAGATTCCTTTCTTGGTGAGCCCGGCAAAATAAACTCTGTCCAGTTTGGTTACGTTGTAATCAAGCGATTCAAATATACGACGTACAATCCGGTTTCTTCCGGAGTGAACTTCAATGCCAATAGTGCGTCCGTCCTCATCAAGGTAGGCTAACTCATCGGGTTTGATGAATCCGTCTTCAAGAGAAAGCCCTGCCGTAATTTTCTCAAAATCCTGCTGCGAAAGTTTCTTGTTCAGCGTTGCCTGGTATATTTTACGTATATCATTTGCAGGATGGGTTAATTTTAATGCAAGGGATCCATCATTTGTAAAAAGGAGTACTCCTGTGGTCATCCGGTCAAGGCGTCCTACCGGATAAATCCGTTCTTTGCAGGCATGTTCGACCAATTCCATGACAGTTCTTTTAGCATGAGGGTCTTCAACAGAGGTCACATAATCTTTAGGCTTATTGAGCAAGAGATATACTTTTCTTTCCGGATTCAGCCTTTCTTTATTATATCTTACTTCATCCCCCGGCATTACTTTAACTCCGAGTTCGGAAATAACTTCTCCGTTGACCGTTACCAGCCCGGCCTGAATATATTTATCCGCCTCACGTCTTGAACATAGCCCTGTGTTGGCAATATAACGGTTCA